>JAFOLN010000046.1 GCA_017419325.1 Clostridia bacterium | reverse complement strand
GGCTTCGGGTCGCGCCATATGTACCAGTCGCTGTACGGATTGTCCCTGCTTTTCGATGATTCCGCAAACCACGGGCACTGATCGGAGGTATGGTTATATACGAGGTCCATAACTATCCGTATGTCCTTTTCCTTTGCTTCGCGGATAAGATTGTCCATGTCCTCCATAGTTCCGTAGAGCGGATTTATCTCATAATAATCCGAAACGTCATAGCCGTTATCGACCATGGGAGACGCGAAAACGGGCGTAAGCCATATTGCGCCGACGCCGAGCTCCTTAAGATAATCGAGCCTCCGGCGAACGCCGTTCAGATCTCCGTATCCGTCGCCGTCGGAGCCTGAAAGCTGCTTACATATATCTCGTAGGCGACGGTCTCCTGCCACCATTTAAGCTCCGGCGCCTCCTGCCCCCTCTCCTGTGAGCTGCAGGCGGTCAGTCCGGCCAGTGACGCGGCCATAACAGCCGCGGCCAGAACAGCGCTCGTTACCGTTTTTAAAAATCGTCCTTTTTTCATGGTATATAAATCTCCTTAAATCTTCCTTGCCGTTTCAATGGATTTTTGGTCTGTTTTTCGATATCTTTAAGGATTTGCGCACAATCCAAAACGGCAGATGCAACTTTGCATCTGCCGCGGCGTAATATTATCAGGATTCATTTACTATCTTGCCCGTAATATGCTCCGGTATCAACTCAAAGCACAGCGTTGCCGCGCCGAATTTTTTAATCTCTTCCTCGATGTATTCAATGTCCTTTGTATATTTGAGGCTGAGCCGTCTTGCTATGTCCATGGCTCTGTCGTAGTCGTCTATGAATTTCACGCGCCCGAACACGATGACGCTTTTTATGTTGAGCGCCCATTCACCCTCGCGGCGAAAGCCCTTGTCGTATACGCAGAACGAGACCTTGTCGCACTTGGCGAGCGCGTCGACCTTGTGACCCTTCTTGCCCGAATGGAAGTAAAGGCGGCCGTCCTCCTCGCAGTACCAGTGGTTCAATGGCATCCCGTAAGGGTAGCCGTCGTCTCCGATGACGGACAGCACGCCCCTCGGCTCTGCCTTTAAAATCTCTATGCACTCCTCTTTTGTAAGCTTTTGCTTCACTCTCGAAACGTCTCTGAACATGTGCGCCTCCGATGGTTTTTTAATAATTATACCGCCGTGGCCGCCGTTTGTCACTCGTTATTTTATCGTCACGTTCTTTACGCCGTGGTCGAGAATTATGTTTATTATCTCGTTTCGGGAATAATTGCACTCCTTTGCGATTCGGTCAAGCTCGTTAAGCGTCTCCTCGCGCAGTCTTACGGATATCACCTTCGTGCCGTCCTCCCCGCGCCTTCTTATAATAAGCGGCTCATTTGCCATGCTGCATACCTCCTGTTTATATCTATTATAAATTGACAAATCAGAACCGGCTCGGCGCATAGCGCACGGTCACGATATGCACCTCTCGTTCTTCTTTGTAAACGCGATAAATTACGGTGTAATTCCCGACAAACAGCTGACGGTAGCCTTTATCTGCATAAATGCCTGTGCGGCGGACAGAGCCGCGTTCAGGGAACTGTTCAAGACTGAAGATCGCGTCCTCAATGTCAGAAACAAGCTTTTCCGCCGTACCCTGTTCTGTCAGGTTTTTGGCGATATAAGAATAAATATCGTCCAAATCTCGATACGCGCGCGGATATAGCTTTACTTCGTATTTCATAATCTGTACTTCCTTCTGAGCGCGGACAACGCTTCATGGGCATCGAGAAGCTCTCCTCCGTTTTTTACTTCCTCCTCGGCTTCTCTTATGGCCGCGTCCGTTCGCACGTTTTCCATAAGCTCCTCATAAGCTTCAATGCTCATAACGACTAAATCGCCGTAGCCGTTTTTCGTAATAAAGATAGGCTCTTTTGCCGCATGGCAAAGCTCGGATATCTCGTTCGTGTTGCGCAAATCTGTTATCGGTCTTATGTGAGGCATATTTTTCAGCTCCTTCCTTTGTGCATTATTATATCAGAATTATGTACAAGATACAAGCGTAATACACATCGCTCCCTTCGTGCCGTCCTCGCTTTTTATTCCTTGCCTCGGGCGGGATTGTATGGTATACTTATATAAACAAATCTTCCCACGGAGGTGCTTTTATGGATTTCCAGACGGATATGGCCTGCTGCGGGTGGAACTGCGACGGCTGCGCGCGATACGGCGCGGAGTGCGGCGGGTGCCGAAAAAGCCACGGCGCGCCCGCGCACATGTGCGACTTCGGCGCGGAGGTGTGCGAGATATACGCCTGCTGCGTCATAGAGAACGAGCTTCCCGACTGCGCGCCCTGCCCCGAATTTCCCTGCGGGCTCTACGACACCGTCATAAGCCCCTCCCTGCCCGAGCGCGACCGGGAAAACGCGCTCATGAGCCGGCGCATAATGCTCGGCGCGATGCAGCACCCCTATTCATGAATACTAAAAATAAAATATAAGGAGCGAAAACAATGTACAACGGAAATCATATCAAATTTGACATTATCGAGGATCGCGTAGGCGTTCTCACTCTCTGCAACCCGAAGAAATTAAACACCATGTCCCAGACCTACTTCGACGAGATGGCCGAGCTTCAGCCCAAGGTAACGAAGAAGATAGCCGACGGCGACATCCGCGCCATCGCGGTAGTAGCCGAGGGCAAGCATTTCAGCGCCGGCATAGACCTTAATTTCCTTAACGTGGCAAATCCGAAGTGGGCGTTCAAGAACCTTCATAACGAGCAGATGTTAAACGAATTCTGGGAGCGCTGCAACGTGCCCGTTGTATGCGGCGTTCAGGGCGTGTGCATAGGCGCGGGCTTTGAGCTTGCGCTGTGGTGCGACGTTCGCATAGGCACCGAAAAGTCCCGCTTCTCGATGCCCGAGGTAAAATACGGTCTCGCTCCCGACATCGGCGGCTGCGTAAGACTTACGAAGCTTCTCGGCCCCTCCCGCGCAAAGTACATAATACTCACCTGCGACGAAATCGTAGGCCGCGAGGCTCTTGAGTACGGCATAGTTGAGAAGATAGTGCCCGTTGAGGAGCTTTACGACACCACCATCGCCACCGCAAGAAAGATGGCGAAGCTGCCGCCGCTCTCCGTTCAGATTGCAAAGAAGTGCGTAAACGCCGCAAAGGAAAGCTCGCAGGCAGCCGCACTTTTGGCCGAGGAGATCCAGTGCATACTCTGCCTCGACACGCCCGACATGAAGGAAGCCATTTCCGCATTCATGGAGAAGCGCGAGCCCACGTTCAAGGGTCTTGACTGAGCATAAAAGGGACGTCGGCCGAAGCGGCCGATTTTCCAATGCATTTAACGGATAACCGATATACAAAACGGTCGTGACCGAAGGCGGTCACGACCGTTTTCTTTCTTTCTTCATTTATGATTGCTGTTTGAGATGTTCCAGAATGTCACGGTATGCCTCTTTTCCCTCCTTAAAGAACGGACAGACTGCAAAGGCATGAAACATTTTGTCTTTCATGTAAAAGGAGGCATTGACTCCGTGTTTCGGCATTATGTCCTTAAACGAAGCAACGGCAAACGCCAGGGTTTCATTTGAAGCATAATAGAAACGGATGCTTTTAAGCCCGGTGTAATTTCCCACGGTGGGATGCTGTACCCAGTCCGGGTATTTCCCCCAAAAGCCGCTGATTTTTTCAAAGGAATATACAAAATCCGCACTTACCATTGCGTCGCCTGCTTCCAGCGCCTCCATGCGCTCCTTTTCCTCCTCTGTAAAGGGAACGCATCCCGGTGAGACGCAAAGCACCGTGCCCGGCTTATTCAGTCCGGGGGCGTATTCATTTATATATGTGATAAGATTAAGCGCCTGAGAACCGCCGGAGGAAACTCCTATGACGGCGATATTGTCAGGGTCGCAGTTTTTCGTCATCATCCGATACGTCTCGGCTATCATTTCCATGGTGTCCAGAAGAGAATGCTCTGTTGCAAGCGGATATATCGGGTAATAAACGGGCACGCCTGCGTCACGACCGAGCTTTACAGCCGAACCGAGCTGTGATTTCCAGGTGTTTAAAAGTCCGCCTCCGCCCCATGTAAATAATACCGCACGGTTCGCCGCACTGTCTTTCTGTGAGATTTTAAGACAGGGATATTCGCCGAAGCGTGTTTTTATAATTATCTTTTCATAGACAGCCTTTTTGTCCTTCGGCATGACAAACGGATGCTTTTCATTATATGATACGGCCTCTTCATACGTTTTTTGGGCGCCGTTTGCCAGCTTTGACCTCATATTTGAAAGCCTAAGCAGCCTTATTATAATTGCGGAAGCAATACTCATACTTCAATTTACCTCTGACGACGATGGTTTCAGTTTTTCCGGGCATATTGTTTCCGGGAGATATATTTAACCTCCCGATTTCAAAAAGGGAGCCGCTTTCTTCAAAACGTCTCCCTTTTCCTTTTAATTTCAGGATTATTTCTTCTTTTTAAAGCTGTCCTTAAGCGCAACGGTCTTGTTGAAGACCACGTTTTCGGGCGTGGACGTCTTGTCAACGCAGAAGTAGCCGTGGCGCATGAACTGGAAGGTATCGCCGGGCTTTAAGTCGCCAAGGCTGTTTTCAAGCTTGCAGCCCGTGAGCTTCACCTTGGAGTTGGGATTGAGGGCCTCGTGATAGTCGTCGAATACGTCGGGGTCGGCCTCCTTAAAGAGCCGCTCGTACATATCCACCTGCACGTCCTTCGCGTGCGGTGCGGATACCCAGTGTATGGTGCCGCGAACCTTTCGTCCGTCCTCGCTCCAGCCGCCCTTCGTCGCGGAGTCGTATGTTGCGTGGACTTCTATGACGTTGCCGTTTTCATCCTTCACCGCATGGGTGCAGGTCACGTAATACGCGTGGCGCAGGCGCACCTCGTTGCCCGGGAAGAGGCGGTAGTAGCCCTTGGGCGGCGTGTCCGTGTAGTCGGTGCGCTCGATGTAGAGCTCACGGGAGAATGGCAGCTTTCTCTTGCCCAGATCCTCGCGGTCGGGATGGTATTCGCCCTCCACGTACTCCACTTCGTTTTCGGGGTAGTTGTCTATAATGAGCTTCACGGGGTCGAGCACGGCCATGACGCG
>JAFOLN010000314.1 GCA_017419325.1 Clostridia bacterium | reverse complement strand
GCATGCAGAGCGTAAGACCCGTCTGCCCGCCGAGTCCCGACAGTATTGAGTCGGGCTTCTCCTTCATGATTATGCGCTTTACTGTTGTGAGCGTAAGCGGCTCTATGTATACCCTGTCGGCCATGGCCTTGTCGGTCATTATCGTTGCGGGGTTGGAGTTTACGAGCACTATCTCTATGCCGTCCTCACGGAGCGCTCTAAGCGCCTGCGTGCCCGCGTAGTCGAACTCCGCCGCCTGGCCTATGACGATGGGGCCGGAGCCTATCATAAGCACCTTTTTAATAGACTTATCGAGAGGCATTTTTATTCACCTCCATAAGCTTTATGAATTTGTCGAAAAGAAATTCCGTGTCGCGGGGGCCTGCGCAGGCCTCGGGATGGAACTGCACCGAGAATGCGGGAGCGTCCTTGTATTCTATGCCCTCGCAGGTGCCGTCGTTGGCGTTTACGAAAAGCTCCGCCGCAACGGCGGGGTCTATCGACTCCGACACGACGGCATAGCCGTGGTTCTGACTTGTTATGTAAACTTTGCCCGTCGTCATATCCTTCGCGGGCTGATTTGCGCCCCTGTGGCCGTATTTGAGCTTCTGCGTCTTAAATCCGTGGGACAGCGCCAGAAGCTGGTGCCCCAGGCATATGCCGAAGGTGGGTATGCCGAAGGTCGAAATCTCCTTTAAATTCTTTATTATCTCCGTATTGTCGGCGGGGTCGCCGGGGCCGTTTGAGAGCATTATGCCGTCTATTCCCATTTTCTTTACCACTTCCGGCTTCGTGTTGTATGGAAGCACGAAAACGTCGCATCCGCGCGCGTTCAGCGAGCGGGCGATGTTCTTTTTTAAGCCGAAGTCGAAAAGCGCCACCTTATACTTCGCGTTTTCGCACTTTTCCTCATACGGCTCCTTTGTTGACACGCTTTCCACCGAATTTTTCACGCTGTACGCCTTGATTTTTTCCATATCGGCGCGGGCGGGATCGGAGGTTATCATGCCGTTCATGACGCCGTGCTCTCTTATCATGGTAACGAGTGTGCGGGTGTCTATGCCCGAAAGGCCCACCACGCCGCGCTCTTTAAAAAAGGTGCCAAGATCGCCCTCCGAACGAAAGTTGGACGGTTTCTCGCACCATTCTTTTACGATATATGCACAGGGTGCGATAACTTCACCCTCAAAGTCCGCGCTTATAACGCCGTAATTGCCTATAAGCGGGAAGGTCTGGACTACTATCTGTCCGTGATAGCTCTTGTCGGTAAGGGTCTCAAGGTACCCCGTCATGCCGGTGGTGAATACCACCTCGGCGGTGACGTCCGCCTCCTTACCGAAGGGTGTGCCTTCAAAGACACACCCGTTTTCCAGTACAAGATACGCTTTTTTCATATCTTATTTCGTCTCCTCAAGTTCCTGCTTGTTTATGCCGAGATCCTCAAAGCCCACATTGTAGAAGCCGGTAAAGCAGCCCACGCAGAAGTCGAGCTTGCATCCGGTGCAGGCCTTTTTCATGCCCTCAAGGCTTATGTATCCTAAAGAATCCGCGTCAATCTTCTTTCTTATCTCCTCTATGCTCATCTGATTTGCAATGAGCTTGTCCTCCGAGTCAACGTCGGTGCCGAAGTGGCAGGTATGTCTGAACGGAGGCGAGGACACGCGGAAGTGTATCTCCTTTGCGCCCGCGTCGCGGAGGCTCTTTATTATGCGCGCGCAGGTGGTGCCGCGAACGATGGAGTCGTCAACGAGCACTACGCGCTTGTCCTTTACGTTTATTGCAAGGGGATTGAGCTTGAGCCTTACGGCCTTCTCGCGCTGCGCCTGGGTCGGGAATATGAAGCTTCTTCCCATGTATCTGTTCTTAACGAAGCCCGAGGCAAGCGGTATGCCGCTCTCGGCAGCAAAGCCTGCCGCAGCCTCAAGGCCGCTGTCGGGCACGCCGCAGACAACGTCCGCCTCCACGGGATGCTCCATTGCAAGCGTTCTGCCCATATTGAAGCGCGCCTCGTATACGGAAAGCTCGTCTACCACCGAGTCGGGACGCGCGAAATATACGTATTCGAATATGCAGAGACTGCTCTTATGGTCGGTGCGTACCGTGTCCGTATAAGTAATCTCTCCGTTCTCTATAACAATGATCTCGCCGGGCTCAACGTCGCGTATAAATTCAAAGTCCTGCGCGTCAAGGCCGCAGGTCTCGCTGGCAACGGCAAGTCCCCATTCGTTTCTTCCTATGCAGAGCGGTCTGAAGCCCCACGGGTCGCGCATTGCTATAAGCTTGCCGTCGCCCGAAAGGATGCAAAGCGAAAACGCGCCCGAAAGGATGTTGCCCGCGTTCTTTACGCCCTTTACAACGTCGTTTCCTTCTCTTATGGTCTCGTATGCCACAAGGGAGGATATTACCTCGGAGTCGCTCGTCGCCGTAAATCTTACGCCGCGGCTCTCAAGGATCTGACGTATTACCTTTGCGTTTACAAGGTTTCCGTTGTGCACCGTGGCTATGCGTCCCGTCAGGTACTCCGTTACGAACGGCTGAATGTTCGCGTTCGACGACGTGCCCGTTGTGGAATAGCGGCAATGTCCCACGGCTACGCGGCTTTTGGGCAGCTTCGATACGGCCTGATTTGAAAAGACCTCCGCCACAAGACCCGCGTTCTTCTGATAGATTATCTTGTTGCCGGAAAGAACGGCTATGCCCGCTCCCTCCTGGCCTCTGTGCTGAAGTGCCAGAAGTCCGTTATAGGTTATTCCGGCCGCTTCCTGAAGTTCTTTTGTGCTCACACCAAATACTGCACATTCCTCATGCAGCTTACACAAATTATCCACAAAAATCACTCCTCATAAGTTTTAAGAATATTGAGAGCGACCTCACGCTTTGTCATCCTCATATCCATCGCCTGTTTCTCGATATAATGATGCGCCTGAGTTTCACTCATCCTTAAATATTCTATCAGTATACATTTGGCTCTGTCAATCAGCCGAATGTCCTCTATTTTTTGAAGAAGCGCCCGATTTTTTGTTTTTAACGCCGACATTCTGTTTGACGCGGCCTTTGTCAGTCTTAAAACACTTCTCATGACCGCCGCTTTTACGGGTTTCCCGACCACAAGCACTCCGTCGTCCTCCACCGCGTTGGCCACAGCGTCGGAAAGCTCGGCGCGCACCAGAATTATCACCTGGCTGTCGCCTCCCCTCGCAAGGTCGCGGCTCAGCGCCTCGCCCGTTTCATCGGAGAGCGGAGCGTTTATTATGCACAGGTCGAAATCGCGCTCTATCGTCATGCGGCGCGCTTCGCCCGCCGTTTTCGCGGTGGTTAAGGAAACGATCCCGTTTTCCGAAAGCATCGGCACAAGAAGCCCTGCCGCCTTTTCGCTTGACGACACGATAAGGACGCTGTCCATACGCTCCCCCCTTTTATGCCGGATTGTCCCGCGTCAGACGCGGAGGAAATACATTCTGTCGCAGAAGGCTTCTCTGTTAGTCGAAAGCTCGAAGGCCTCAACCTCCCGCGTTTTGCCCGAAACGAAATTATTGAATATCGCCTCGCCCAGAACCTCCTTTGAAAAGGCGCTGCCCTTCATTATGTCAAGAGCCTCTTTTAAGCTTCTGGGAGGCGGCTCCGATACGGCTTCGTCGAGCATAAGCCCCTTCTCCATGCCCTCCAT
>JAFOLN010000313.1 GCA_017419325.1 Clostridia bacterium | reverse complement strand
TACCTCAATGTAGTATATACTGATACAAACGGCATGTTCGAGGTGACCGAAACGGTGAGCCCCGCGCCCACGGTGCTGGGAGAGACCGCCGAGGTTTCATCGCCGGGTCTCGGCGCGAAGGATGAGAAAAAAGCCGAAAGCACGGACCCGCAGATATCCGAGGCGCGTCTTACGCGCCAGAAGAGCCGCGATGAGGCGGCCATGCTCCTTAAGGAGATAATCGCAAACAAGGAGCTGTCGGCCGAGGACAAAGGCGCCGCCGACAGGCTTTCAGCCATGGCCGACGCGATAGAGAAGGAGGCCTCCGTTGAAAACCTTGTAAGGGCCAAGGGCTTTCCCGACTGCGTTGCATACATATCCGACGGCAGCATAACGCTCACCGTAAAGGCCGACGGCCTAGAAAAGACGCAGATAGCCCAGCTTAAGGACATAGCCGTAACGCAGACGGGGCTGTCATCCGATAAAATTAAGATTTTGGAAATAAAATAGACATAAAAGCGAAATTTATTGTATGATAGAATAACAGACGTAAGCTGAATAATAATAAATCTATCAAATATAACAAGGAGGTACAAAATGGAGGAGAGAGACGTAAACGTAAACAGCGAGTCCATGGAAGAGGAAATAGATATAGGAACGGTAAGAATTTCACCCGACGTTGTTTCGGCCATAGCTTCCGTTGCCGTGACCGAGATAGACGGCATCGCAGGCGTTGCGCAGAATCTGACCGGCGGCCTTGCGGAGCTTCTCGGCAAGAGAAACGTTTCGCGCGGCATAAAGGTCGAGGTAAACGACGGCGTTGCCGTAATCGACGCGAATATCATAGTAAATTACGGCGCAGTCATCCCCGCCGTTTCCGCAAAGCTCCAGGAAAAGATAAAGGACGACGTTGAAACCATGACCGGCATCTCCGTTGACCGCGTAAACGTACACGTTCAGGGCGTTAAGCTTGAGACAAGCGCCCCCGCGGAGCCTAAGGAAGAGGCGGAAGCGGAGACTCCCGCGCCCGCAGAGGACGAAGCAGAGCCCGCCGAGACGGCACAGGACGCGCCCGCGGAGAACGAATAAAAAAGAAAAAAGAAGCTTTGGGGAACGGGCTTTTTGCCCGTTCCTGTTTGTGCATAAAAACCGGAGGTTTTAATATGAGCAGATTTGACAGGATAATGATATGGGGCGACTCTCTTCTTCAGGGAGTTGCGCTCGACGGTGAAACAAAGCGCTATGTGAAGCTTGGCCCCGAAAGCTGCGTGAGCCTTGTTTCGGAAAAGCTTTGCATCCCCGTTGACAACTTCGCGCATTTCGGCTTTGTTTCCGAAAAGGGCAGACGTCTTTTAAGGAAGCGTCTCATCCTCGATGAAAAGGAAGGCAAGGATTTAAGCCATACGCTCCATCTTATATGCTTCGGCGGCAACGACACCGACCACTACTGGGAGGAGATAGCCAAGGTGCCCGATATGGAGCATGTAAGCCACGTTTCCGTTGAGGATTTCAGGCGCAATATCACCGAAATGATAGAAATGATACGGAAAACGGGCGGCGAAGCCGTTATCATGAACCTGCCCATCATCGACGCATGGAGATACTTTAAGTGGTTCTCCCGCGACTTTTCGGAGGAGGGGAGAAACAATGTGCTCATGTGGCTCGAGGACGACCTTTATCAGATATACCGCTCCCACGAGCATTACAGCAATGTGCTTTCAAATACCGCCCGTGAGCTTGGCTGTCATGTGATCGATGTTCGCACCGCTTTTTTAAGCGAACGCCGTTACAGGGACTTCATCTGTCTTGACGGCATCCATCCCAACGCTGCGGGACATAAGAAAATAGCCGACGCTGTGACCGCGGATATAGAGAAGAACCTCCCGGAGATACTTAAGTAAAAAAGCCCAAAGCGCGCCTGTATTTTTTCACAGGCGCGCTTTTTTTGCATTTGTATCTTGTATTTCCGGTTTTATGTTATTATAATATATTAGATATAAGTGAAAAACTGAAAGGATTGATTTAATTGGCACAGATCGAGATTAAGGACCTGTTTGACACCTTTGAAAAGCTCGACGGACAGAAGGTCACCGTCTGCGGATGGGTGCGCACCACGCGCGCGTCGAAGAACTTCGGATTTATTGAGATAAACGACGGCACGTCGTTTTCAAACATACAGATAGTTTTTGAGGATGGCGTAGTAGATAATTTCAAGGAGCTCTCGAAGCTCAACGTCGGCTCCTCCATATGGGTGGACGGCACGGTGGCAGTAACGCCCGACGCAAAGCAGCCCTTTGAGATAAAGGCCGAAAAGGTCACGGTAGAGGGACGCTCCACTCCCGACTATCCGCTTCAGAAGAAGCGTCATTCAATGGAGTTCTTACGCGGCATATCCCACCTTCGCCCGAGAACGAACACCTTCCTCGCCGTATACCGCGTTCGCTCCGTTGCCGCATACGCTATACACGACTTTTTCCAGAAGCGCGGCTTCGTCTATGTTCATACCCCGATAATCACGGGCAGCGACTGCGAGGGCGCAGGCGAGATGTTCAGAGTAACGACGCTTGACCTTAATGACCTTCCCAAAAACGAGGACGGCACCGTAAACGAAAAAGCCGACTTCTTCGGTAAGGCTTCATCCCTCACCGTAAGCGGACAGCTCGAGGCGGAGGCTATGGCCATGGCATTCAAGAAGGTATACACCTTCGGCCCCACCTTCCGTGCCGAAAACTCCAACACCGCCCGCCACGCGGCTGAGTTCTGGATGATAGAGCCGGAGATCGCTTTCGCGGACTTAAAGGACGACATGAAGCTTGCGGAGGACATGATAAAGTACGTTATCTCCTATGTGCTTGAGCATTGCCCCAGAGAGATGGAGTTTTTCAACAAGTTCATGGACAAGGAGCTCATCGAGCGCTTAAAGAGCATAGTCTCCAGCGAGTTTGAACATATAACCTACACGAAGGCCATAGAGATACTCGGAGAGCATAAGGACAAGTTCGAGTACCCGGTAACGTGGGGAAGCGACCTTCAGACGGAGCACGAGCGCTTCATAACCGAGCAGGTATACAAGAAGCCAGTATTCGTTACCGACTACCCGAAGGAGATAAAGTCCTTCTATATGCGCGTAAACGACGACAACAAGACGGTTGCGGCAATGGACTGCCTCGTTCCCGGAATAGGCGAGATAGTCGGCGGCAGCCAGAGAGAGGAGCGCGAGGACGTGCTTCGCGCGCGTATGCAGGAATGCGGACTTAACGAGGCCGATTACGAATGGTACCTCGACTTAAGAAGATACGGCGGCGTAAAGCACGCCGGCTTCGGACTGGGCTTTGAGCGTCTTATAATGTACATGACCGGCATGCAGAACATCCGCGACGTGCTTCTCTTCCCGAGAACCGTAGGCACGCTCGACAGATAAGAATAAAAAAGAGACGGGAGTTCATCCCGTCTCTTACTGCTTAAAGAAAGAAGGAAAACCCTTTTGGACACCCAAAGCCATAAGGGCGCGGGACTTCATGCGCGCCCCGGTTTCAAATATGTAATGCTTGCGCTCATCTGCCTTATATACTTTACGATATACGGCTTTTGCGGCGCATCCATATCGACTCTTTTCACGACAATAGCGCCCGACCTCGGCTGGAACGAATATCAGACCTCCGCCGTATGGGGCGCGATACCGCTGGGGCTCATGTTCTTTACGCTGATTTCAGGAATGCTCCTTGACAAGTTCAGCACAAAGATACTCATGGCCGTTTCCGTATGCGTGGGAGCCGTGGCCGTCTTCGGGCGCGGCATTACCGAGAATTTCACCGCGTTCTACGTTTTCATGTTCCTTACGGGACTGTCGCAGGCCATATCCTTCCCGGGAAATATAAAGGTCATAACGACCTGGTTCGAGAAAAAAGCGCTCTTTCGCGCAAACGGCCTGCTTTTAAGCTCCGGCCATATGGGAATGCTCGTGGGATATAACCTCACGTTCCCCATATGCGACGCGGTGGGCGGATGGCACATAATGTACCGCATAGTAGGCGGCTTTATTCTTGTTGTTGCCCTGCTGTGGCTCGTGCTTGCCCGCGACAAGCGAGCCGACGAAGTCGTTCTTAACCGAGAGCTTTCCGCCGACATTGAAAAGATATCCATCCGCGACAACTTAAAGCTCATACTGTCTACCCGCGACGCGCGGCTCATTTTTATAGCCGAATTTATATCCGTGGGGTGTCTTCAGACCTTCATGGGCTTCGCGCCCACGGTAATGCTCGACATGGACGGCGCAACGCCGCGCCTTGCCGCGCTTATAGCCTCCATGGGAAGCTTAGGCTCCATGATAGGCTACGCCGTGCTCCCGGCCATATCCGACAAGGTGGGAAGAAAGAAGCCCTTCGTCTGGCCCGCCATGATAGCAAGCGCGGTACTGAGAACACTTGCCATACAGAGCGGAAGCTTCACCGCCGCAGGCATTGCGCTGTTCTTCGGCGCGGTAATGGACGGCTGGGCCATAACCGGCCCGCGCACAATGCTTCAGGAGCTTCCGCAGATAGCGGGAGTGCGAAGCGGCACCGCCATAGGACTTTTGAACACCTTCTCCCGTGCCGCCGCCGCGTTCTTCCCAATGCTGTACGCGTTTCTGGCGGGCGTCATGTCATCACATAAAAACGGCCTGTCGTGCCTTTTGGCCCTCGTCGTCATCTCCGCAATACTCATGAGCATGGTGACCGAACATAAAATACAGAAGCGAACATAAAAAAACACCTCTGCCCCGCAGGGCAGAGGTGTTCTGCGTTAAAGCATTACTTATAAAACTCAAGGTTCAGATCGGTCGTCATCCAGGTTGTGCCGTGGGGCCCCGCGAAGGGGTAAACGTTTACGTTTACGCGGTTCCTGTCCGTCTTTTCCGCCTTCATCTGTTCATAAACAGGGGAAGAGTATACAACGGCGAAGCTTCCGTCCTTTGCGACAGAGATATAGAGTATCTCGTCCGTTTTTGCAAGCGCCTTCGTAACGAGCAGTGTGAAATCCTCCGCGTCTACGCGGTCGATGAGCGAATAACTGTTCTTGTCGTCGAACATGGACACGACCTCGTCAAAGGTGCGCGCCTTCTTTTGGCTGTTCGCATAAGCATCCAGCTTTGAAACAAGCGAATCCATATCGTTAAAGCGAATCATCGTGTAGCCGTTTGCGTCAACGCAGCATAAACCGATCTCCTCCGTCGTATCTCCGTACTTTATATACAGCGGCTTTATAACGCACTTTTCCTGTGCAAACGCCGGAGTGTTGTTAAAGGTATTTCCGTCGTCCGACGTGCCGAACCGCGAGTAGTACGGGTTCATCTCATCGAATGACGCCGTGATGGTGTTGTCGTTAAAGTAAAGAATATATCTTGCGATTTCATCGGTAAACCGTGCGTCATAGGGGAAGCTGCCCATAAAGTCAAGGGAAATAATGCGCTCATCCGCGTTCCATTCGGCTCGGGCCGCATATTTGGAATAACCGTAGGTAGTGTTGGGGCCTTCGTAAATATTGCCCACATCCTCAAGGCATACGGCCGTTCTTCCGCCGATGTTGTAGCCGGTGACATAGCTTCCGTTAAAGAGCACCTTTATGTCGGT
>JAFOLN010000312.1 GCA_017419325.1 Clostridia bacterium | reverse complement strand
TTTATGCTTATATCGTTTTATTCATGCTGCCTGTTTTGTAGCCGCCCAGGTCAAGGGTCACATACTTAAATCCCAAGGTCTTAATCTCACGGTTAATTCTTTCCGGAGTATCTTCCGAAAGCAGGAGGGGAAACTGGGAGGGTTCAAGCTCGATGCGCGCAATGTCGCCGTGGAGACGGACGCGCACCTGTTTAAAGCCCATGTCCAAAAGGAGCGCCTCCGCGCGTTCTATTTTTGCGAGCTTCTCCTTTGTTATCTCCTCGCCGTATACAAAACGTGACGCAAGACACGCAAACGACGGCTTCTGCCATGTGGGAAGCCCCATCTCCCTTGAAAGGGCGCGTATTTCGGCCTTTGAAAGACCCGAATCGCGCAGGGGGCTCTTTATATCAAGCTCCTTTATTGCTGTCATGCCGGGGCGGTAGTCGTTCATATCGTCTGTATTCGAACCCTCAAGCACGGCTTTCGCGCCGAACTTTCGGGCTTCCGTCTTCATCTTTGTAAAAAGCTCACGCTTGCATATGTAGCACCTGTCGGGCGGGTTTTCCTTAAATCCGGGGATGGACAGCTCGTCTATATCTATTATTATATGCCTAACTCCCAGCTTTTTTGCAAAATCGGCGGCTTCGTCCATTTCGCGCACGGGAAAAAGGCATGAACGAACCGTTATTGCCGTCACATTCTCACCCAGCGCGTCATGCGCCGCCTTTAAAAGAAAAGTGGAGTCAACGCCGCCGGAAAAGGCGACCGCGGCGCTTTTGAATGACGAAAGCCGCTCAGAGAGCGCGCTGTATTTCTTGTGAAGCTCGTCCATACTTCCTCCTTACAGCTCTTCAATGAGCTTTCTTGCCTCGTCTGTGCTTATATCCCTCTCGCGGGCTATTCGGGCAAGGTCGTCATATTCAAATTTGCGGCGGGAAACGCCGTACCCCGACGAGGATTTAAGCCGCACCTCGCCGTAGGGCGTTTTCAGCGTCTCCGCGCTTCTTTTTAATACATATCTGTTCATAAGCGTTTCTCTTACGCCTATGGTAGTCGTATATTTAAATATAAGCTCAGCCGTTTTTTCGCGGTCTGCCTCGCGGCATATCACGTTCAATATGCTTGCGGGGCGCGATTTTTTCATCATGGCGGGCACAACGTAAACGTCAAGCGCGCCGCCCTCAAAGAGACGTTCGCAGGCAAATCCGATATCCTCGGGGGACATATCGTCAAGGTTGCAGGAGATGAGCGCGACTCTGTCGCCGCCGCCGTCTTTTTCGCCCAAGAACACCCTTACGCAGTTCGCCGCCTCAAAGTCCTTCATGCCCATGCCGTAGCCTATCTTATCCGTGCTCATAACGGGCATATCACCGAACCGGGAGGCAAAATGCTTTAAGAGCGCCGCTCCCGTAGGCGTGCAGAGTTCGCCCTTGATTTTGCCGCCGTAAAACGGCACTCCGCGAAGGATATACGCCGTCGCGGGCGCGGGGACGGGGAGTATGCCGTGGGCGCATTTAACCTGACCGCTGCCCACATGAACGGGGGAGACTACCACCTCATCCGGAGCAAGCTCATTCATAAGAAGGCATACGGC
>JAFOLN010000311.1 GCA_017419325.1 Clostridia bacterium | reverse complement strand
TGGAACGGAGGTCCGCTTGCCGGCGCGGTCTTTACCTTAAAGGACGAAAACGACAACACATTAGGCACCTTCACCTCCGATGAGGAAGGCGTAATCACCACCGCGTTTTTAAGCGGCGGAAAAGAGTATACGCTGACCGAGACCGTGGCTCCCGCAGGTTATCACGGCCCCGAAAAGGACATAAAGATAGTTATGAATGGAAGCCTTACGGTAAGCGGCCCCGACGAAGAGTACTACACGGTAACTCAGGCAAACGGAACCGAGCTTGCGTCTCTCACAGTAAAGAACCGCCCCTACACCCTTGAAGCGGTAAAAAGAGACGCGACGACGCTTGAGCCTCTTTCGGGCGTGGTGTTCGCCCTCCACCGTCAGGTGACGGTGGGCGACGTGACCGCCATCGACTTAAACCCCATGCCGGGCTATGAGAGCCTTACGACGGATGAAAACGGCCTTATACCCATGATAGACGGCACTCTGCCCGCGGGAGCGTATGAATTAAGAGAGAAAGTCCCGCTGGAGGGCTACAAGCCGCTTGGGGAATACATCCGGTTCACCGTATCTCCCACGGGAGACGTGACCCTTGACAATGCCGTTGAAGGCGTAACGATTGAGACTGGGACGGCAGAGGACGGCGCCGTTAAGTATGTTATGACCGTAAATAACATACAGGACAAGAAGGTAAGCTTTAAAAAGGTGGATATCACCAACGTCATGGGCAGCGCGCTTGAGGGCGCCGAATTTGACCTTTACAGGGTAACAGTAAGCGGCGACAAGGCTACCCGCCAGGCGCCCGCCCTTTACACGGGCCTTAAGTCCGCCGCCGACGGCCTTATAGAGGACTCCCACGGCAATACGGTGTTTGAGCTTCCCACAGGCACATATCATCTCGTGGAGACGAAGGCCCCCGACGGCTACATCTTAAAGGACGAGGCCGTAGTCGTAACGGTCATGCCGAACGACGTGACCTACGATGAAGGCACGAACATTTCCTCCAACGGAACGGGCAGATCGTTCGACGAAGAAACGCAGGTCTACACGCTGAAGATTTCAAACTCATCCGGAGTTGAGCTTCCCTCCACGGGCGGCTTCGGCGCGACGCCCTTCTACGTGCTTGGCGCGGCGCTCCTTTTGGGAGCGGCGGTCACGCTGACCGTAAGAAGGCGCATGAGAACGCACGGATATAAGACGCATACAAAGCATAAAAAAACGACAGGGGACACGGACGGCTTACGCATAAAAAGTCGGCCGTGCCCCCGTTTTTTTGTATAAGAAGTGCAGTAAACCCGATAATGCATTTATTTTTATTGCAAAAACGATAAAATATACGCAAGCTATTGAATTTTACGCATTTCAAATGTATAATTACAAGGACAAAAACCATTTAGAAAGGGTAGGGAAAAATGAAAAAAGCAATAGCACTTATTTTAGCCGTACTTATGATGGGCATACTCTTCGTAGGCTGCTCGTCCGGCGGCAGCAAGGATGACGCAGACGCACAGAGCGATGCACAGACCGAAGAGCAGACCGCAGAGGAAACGGCAGCGCCCGCGCTCTCGTCCCCTGAGGATCTCGTAGGCAAAAAGATTGCCGTTCAGGAAGGCACCACCGGCGACCTTATCGCATCCGACATAGCAGATGCAGAGGTAGTACGCTTCAAGAAGGCTACCGAAGCCGCAATGGAGCTTAAGAACGGCAGAGTTGACTGCGTTATAATCGATGAAATGCCGGCAAAGAAGATCGTTGAGAGAAACGACGATATGATGATACTCGACTTCCAGCCGACGGACGAGATCGAGACTTACGCCATCGCTGTAAAGAAGGACAACGCTGAGCTTCTCAACGTTGTAAACGAGACCATCGCAGAGCTTCAGGAAAACGGCACGTACGACAGCATTTTCGCTTACTATATCAGCGGCGACGAGGATGCGGTTCTCCCCGAGATTCCCGAATATGAGGCTGACGGCGAGATAATCATGGGTACGAACGCTGAATTTGAGCCCTTCGAGTTCAGAGACGACTCCAATGAGATCGCAGGCTTCGACGTTGAGTTAGCCAAGTGGATAGCATACAAGATGGGCAAGACCTTAAGAATAGAAGACATGAACTTCGACTCGCTCATCGCAGCTCTTTCCACCGGCAAGATCGACTTCATCGCAGCAGGCATGACGAATACGGAAGAGAGAAGACAGAACGTAGACTTCTCCACCGACTACTATGAGTCCACGCAGGCTATCATTGTTATGAAATAATAACGGCGAAACGGTCGTGAGGAGCAATTTATTTGCTCCTCACGCGCCAATATCGGTTTTAAATCAGAATTTGAGAATACGGCTTTTAAGTTTTGATTTAAGAGCGACAAGCAATGAGTAGGGAGTGAACTGGTTGGATATTTTATCGGCACTGTCCACGTGGTTTCAGACCGCGGGGCACAATTTCTATCAGGCATTTTTATATGCCGACCGATACAAGCTCTATCTTGACGGCCTTCAGGTAACGCTGACCGTAACGATAGCGGCGATAATTTTCGGCACGATATTCGGCATACTTCTTGCGCTGATGAAGATATCGAGCGTGAAGATACTTCGCTTTATCTCAATAGTATATATCGACTTTATTCGCGGCACGCCGACGATGGTACAGCTGCTTATCGCGTACCTCGTCATATTCACGTCGCCCGACGCGTCGAAGATGATGGTCGCCATATTCGCGTTCTCATGCAACAGCGCGGCATACATAGCCGAGATAATACGTTCGGGCATTATCTCAGTCGACAAGGGTCAGCATGAAGCGGGGCGTTCGCTGGGTCTTTCCAAGTCCCAGACCATGGTGAATATCATAATGCCCCAGGCCATAAGGATGATACTGCCCACATACGCAAGCGAATTTATCGTGCTTGTAAAGGAGACGGCAATAGTCGGCTACATCGGCCTTGCCGACCTTACGAAGGTGCAGAGCGTTGTAACGAGCCGAACTTATGAGGCGTTTTTCCCGCTTATCATAATCGCGCTTATATACCTGGGCATAACGACTATACTGTCAAAGCTGTTTGCCGCTATGGAAAGGAAGTTGAACGAGCATGATAAGCGTTAGACATCTTCATAAATATTTCGGCACCAACCATGTGCTCAACGATATTTCCGAGGAAATACATAAGGGTGAAAAGATAGTTATCGTAGGCCCGTCCGGCTCGGGAAAGTCCACCTTCCTTCGCTGTCTTAATCTTCTTGAGGTGCCCACAAGCGGCCAGATAATCATAGACGGCGTTGATATAACGGACAAAAAGACCGATATAAACAAGGTGCGCGAGCGCCTCGGAATGGTGTTCCAGCATTTTAACCTTTTCCCGCACCTTACGGTCATGCAGAACCTTACGCTTGCCCCCGTAAAGCTTAAGATAATGTCGAAGGAGGAGGCCGACGAGCAGGCGATAAAGCTTCTTCGCCGCGTAGGTCTTGAGGACAAGGCAAAGTCTTACCCCAATCAGCTTTCGGGCGGTCAGAAGCAGCGTATCGCCATCGTGCGTTCGCTTGCCATGAAGCCGCAGATAATGCTTTTCGACGAGCCCACCAGCGCCCTCGACCCGGAAATGGTCGGAGAGGTGCTTGAGGTAATGAAGGAGCTTGCAAACGAGGGCATGACCATGGCGGTCGTGACCCATGAGATGGGCTTCGCCCGCGAGGTGGGAACGAGGATACTCATTATGGACGAGGGCAGGATAATAGAGCAGGCCCCGCCGGAGGAGTTCTTTGAAAATCCCAAGGAGGAGAGAACGAAGGAATTCTTAAGCAAGGTCTTAAAGTGATAAAACGTAATAAAACGATTAAAGCGCGCCGGGCGGCGCGCTTTAACGCTATTTTATAAAGCGGAAAGGACTGTATAAATGGACGCAAAGCGCCTGGGAATGATACAGATAATCATATGCTCAGTGCTTTGGAGCACCGGCGGCATATTTATAAAGCTCATACCCTGGAACGCCATGGTGCTCTCCGGCACAAGAAGCCTCATTGCCGCGCTGGCGGTGCTTGTTTCCATAAAGCTTATGCATCTTGAGCTTAAGTTCAATAAGCGAACCGTCTCCATTGCCGTTGCGCTTGCGGGCACGCTGCTTTTTTTCGTGCTTTCAACGAAGCTCACAACGGCGGCCAACGCCATAGTGCTCCAATACAGCGCCCCGGTGCTTATACTTCTGTATTACGCGGTTTTCAAAAAAAAGCGCTTTAAAAGGACCGACTACACAGTCGTGCTTCTTACGCTGGGCGGAATAGTGCTCTTTTTTTTGGACGGACTTTCCGGCGGCAGCGTCATAGGCAACATAACGGGTCTTCTTGGCGGCATATTCTTTGCGGGCGTATTTATAAACTCCGGCGAGGCCGACGAAAGCACGCGCTTCTCAGGCATCTTTCAGGGACAGCTTTTAACGGCGATTATAGGCCTGCCCTTCGCGGCGGCATTCGACACCCCGATAACGGGGCAGACGATACTGCTTGTGGTGCTTCTCGGCATATTCCAGCTTGGCCTTCCATACGCGCTGTACGCCGTTGCGCTTAAGAACTGCCCGCCGCTTACGGCGTCGCTCATAGCCATAATTGAGCCGCTTTTAAATCCCGTGTGGGTGTTTTTATTCGCGGGGGAGGTGCCCGGAATGTGGTCGCTTATAGGAGCTGTCATAGTGCTCGCGTCCGTTACATTCTGGTGCGCCAAGGACGCAAGAAGCAAAACGGCATAAAATAAAGTATAAATAAATAATCAGGAGGAAAACCATGAAAAAGAAAATATTATCCGTTATACTCGCGGCCGTAGTCGCATTAACGCTGGCCGCCTGCTCGAACGGACAGAGCAAGACCGCCGAAGCCACGGACGTATCTTCGCTTAAGACGCTCGGCGACGCGTTCGCCGTTGAGAGCGAGTTCTGGACGTCGGCCTACGACGACGATTACTACGTATACGTATTTGAGAACGGCGGCAAGCCCACCCGCGTATGCGCCGCGCTTACTCCCGAAACGAGGAAGGCCATAGACGAAATCGACTTTGCGGCCGAGGACGGCTTCGACGCCATAAACAAGGTGGTAGCCGACCTTGAGATAGAGAAGGTGGAGGATCTGTCCGTGGGCATACCCACCGACGAGGAGCTTGCGTCAATGGCAGGCATGACGGGCGCCCAGCTTATCGAGGCAGGCTATGAGGAGAACGGCTGGTCCATATGGGACGGCAACACCGACGTGTTCTTCATGAAGGGCATGTATAACTTCAAGGTGACGTTCAACGAAAAGATAGACGTTGACTCGATAGACGACGAATTCAACGCCGCCGAAGCCGTAGCCGACTTCACCGTAAAGAGCGTGGAATACGACGGCCTTGCGTATAACTGCACCGACCTCAGCGTAACCCCGTAACGCGACGAAAAAAGGTGAACGAAACAATAAAACGACGCGCAACAGCGCGTCGTTTTTCATATTCCTGCTTTTTTCATCTGCCGCTCTATCCACGCCATCAGAAGATTTACTATCTTCTCCTGCGCCGAAGGGGACAGCTCTTTATGAAGCGGCACACGGTACCATTTGTTAAGGCATCCCCGACAGCAGCAGGCGGTGGCGTGCATCGCCTTAAATACGGGATGGCCGCGCATGGGGGTCTGCTTCCCGTCATTTACGGGGAAGGCGGGGGCAAGCTTAATGCGAACGAAGTCCCCGGCATGACGCCGCATCACATCCATGCCCTTCGTTTCTATATATTCGAGGTCTTTTTTAGTAAGCTGAAAGCCCGAACGGAATTTTGACCGCTCAAGCTTGTCAAGCGCCTGTTCAATAGTCTGCATTACTTTGATACACCCGTAAAAAATGAGCGCTTTTTTACATGTAACAGTAAGCGCTCGCTTGGTGATTTTTTTGACACCGTCCCGGGGGCATTTTAAGGTGGAACGATGCCGACCGTTGCAGTACCGCACCAGAGTTCAGCGCCGCACCGAAGTTCAGCGCAGCGCATAGCTCCTCTTCCCCGGATGAAACACCCTGCAGTCGGCAATGAGTAAAAACAAATAAATGCAGCTACTCATTGGTCGTATAGTATCAAATTTAGTACAAAGTGTCAAGGAAAAGGCTTCAAAAAAGGTGGAACAGCTTTTATTTCCAATGAAACAATAATCTGACCTTAGTGTGGTAAGATATTGCCCGATGCGAAGCATAAATGAAGACGGGCTACGCCCTGATGAAGACACTCGCTTGCGCTCGTTAATGAAGACGGCGCGAAAGCGCGCCCAATGAAGCGAAGCCGCCGAAAGGCGGTTCTCCCGTTAAAACTTCTTCATTAGCGAAGCGTCTTCATTCCTTCATTAGCCCCACAGGGGCGTCTTAATTGAAAAAAGCACGCTTTCGCGTGCTTTTTTCATGGTGGAGGCGAGGAGAGTCGAACTCCTGTCCGAAAACACATCCCCCCGACTTTCTACGGATATAGCCTGATGTTTTACGTTCCCTACGATGCACGCCAACAGGCGGGCTTGCATTTTCGGTAGCTTCATTTTACATGACGCGGGCAAAGCTTACCGCGTACACGTTCACCGCTAAATGACGCCCCGTCCCATGCCGCGGTCCTCACGGGCGGGACGGCTGTGCGTAATTACGCAGCTAATGCTAATCTGGTATTTCTGTTAGCGTTTAATTTTAAGGTTGCCCGTTTTTAAATGGCCGGGCGCCATTATCCGCTTATCGAGCTTCAGCATCCCCGTCGAAACCGGTACGCCCCCGTATTTATCTGTATCGCTGCTTCATTGCGCGGTCAATCTCGCGCCCCGCATCGCGCGACGCGATGCTTTGACGCTTGTCATACTCCTTCTTGCCCTTCGTAAGCGCCACCTCGACTTTGACGCGCGGCCCCTTGAAATATACGCTTAAGGGCACTATCGCGCAGCCGTCCTGCTTCATTTTTCCGAAAAGGCGGTTTATCTCCCGCTTATGCATAAGAAGCTTTCGCTCCCTTAAGGGATCCTTATTGAAAATATTGCCCTTTTCGTAAGGACTTATGTGCATCCCGCGAACGAAAAGCTCTCCGTCCTTTATAAAGCAGTAGCTGTCCTTGAGATTGAGCTGACCCAGACGCACGGACTTGACCTCCGTGCCGAAAAGCTCAATCCCGGCCTCGAACTTTTCAAGAATGAAATAGTCGTGGAACGCTTTTTTGTTTTTTGCAACTGTTTTGAGAGAAGGAGCTGCCATAATTTCCTCCGCAATTCTTTTTAGCTACCTATTTATTATACCCGCGCGCCTTTTATCCGTCAAGGCGAAAATGGCCGCAGACGCGTCATAATAACTTCTCTTTGAAAATATAAATCGAAATGGACAAAACAGCGGCGTCGGCCGCAAAAGGAGAAACTTATGCACATCTGGGAGCTTTTTCTCATAGCGGCGGGCCTTTCGGCGGACGCCTTCGCCATTTCGCTTATAAAAGGGCTTTCCATGGCGCGCCCGAGCTTTAAAAGGGGAGCGGTTATCGCCCTTTTCTTCGGCTGCTCGCAGGCGGTAATGCCGATTATAGGCCATCAGCTTGGGCGCCTCTTCTCTCGCTATATTATCAGCTTCGAGCATCTCGCCGCCTTTACGCTGCTTCTCTTCATCGGCGCAAAAATGATTTACGAGGCCGTAAAAGGGGAGCCCGCCCCGGACGGCGGCGGTTTTGACATAAAGGAGCTTTTTCTTCTTTCGATAGCCACGAGCATAGACGCGCTGACCGTGGGCATCGGCTTTGCGTTCTTAAAGACCTCCGTTATATGCGCCGCGGCGGTCATAGGCGGCTTTACGTTTGCGGTGTCCTTTGCGGGCGTGATGCTTGG
>JAFOLN010000310.1 GCA_017419325.1 Clostridia bacterium | reverse complement strand
GGCAGAGAAAATGGCTGAAACTCCTTCGGGAGGATATATGAAAGCCTTGACATACGGCGACGGCGCGGCATCCATCATGTACGGGCTGAGTTGAGAATTCGGATTATATATACAAGCAAGAGGAGAACATAATGCTTTTAACGGTATTTCTTGCAGTCGTATTCTGCGGGGCGGCAACGCTCATGCTCATTTCGGGCGTTGCTTTCGTTCGGGATACGAGGCTTTTTTCATCGGCCCCGAAGGAGGCGCAAAAGCTGTTGCGGCCCCGAAACGGGGAGCTGTTTTACGGAGCCCGTGCCATGGGACGGGTGATGATGATCATAAGCATAGTGATGATACTGGGAGCAGGGGCGGCAGCCATATGGGACGGCTTCAGATGCGGGTTTTCCTTTATACAGTTCTTTTTGCGCTTTGTGTTGATATTTACGATTTACAAAGCCTACGACATGATATTCTTCGACTGGTTCCTTCTCTGTAAGTTCCGCTTTTTCCAGCACTACTACCCCGAGACCGCGCCCGCGCTCGAAGGCAGAAGGTACGGCTTCAACATAAAAAGCCAGCTTTTGAAGCTTATTGTCATTTTCCCGGCGGCGTCCGCGCTTGCGGCATTGGTCTGTTCGCTGTTTTGACGTGCGAAAAAGCCTTGCACGGATTATAAGGAGGCATGACAGATGGAATTTTCAGAGACGGGGCAGAAAAACGGGAAAACGCTTATGCTTCTGCCGGGAACGGCCTGCGATTATCAGACGAACTTCGCCGCCGTACTTGACCGACTGGGAGAGAAGTATCATCTCATCTGCGTAAACTACGACGGCTTTGACGGAAGCGGTCTCATATTTCCCGATATGATTACAATTACGGAGAAGATAGAGAAATATATAAAAGACAACTTTAACGGGAAAATCGACGGCGCAATAGGCTCGTCTCTTGGCGGCAGCTTTGTGGGGCAGCTTATACAGCGGGAAAACATACATATGGATCACGGCATTTTCGGAAGTCCCGATCTTGACCAGAGCGGGAAGTTCGGCGCATGGCTTCAGTCGAAGCTGGTGGTACCGCTTCTTACGGGCTTTACAAAGAACGAAAAGAAGAAGGCAAGGACGAGAAAAAAGCTCAAAGGTTTTTTTAAAATGGATGATGAGACGGCGAACCGTTTTATTGAATGCTTTGAAAAATTCAGCCCGGAGTCCGTAAGAAACGAGTATTACACCGATTTGCTCACGTATCTTCGGGACGATATCCATGTGGAGAACACGAAGGTTCATTTCATCTACGCGAACAAAATGGGCAAAAAGTATCTGAGGCGCTACAAAAAGCATTTCCGTGATCCGGACATACGGGAATTTGATATGCAGCACGAGCAATGGCTTTTCGGCGGCGAGCAGTATGCCGCGCCGGTGCTTAAGGCAATCGATGAGTTTATGGAGCTTTCGTGAGACTGACGGCAATACGTTAAAGAAGGAATACGTTATCGGCGGCTTTTCGGCGATGAAAGCGGGAGGAAGATATGAAGATTATCAATGCGGGCGACAGGATTATGAACACCTGGATATATGAGAGTCCGAGCGGATATGTTATGATCGATACGGGGTATCCGAATAAGCTTAAAAGTGTTGAGAGGCGGATGCAAAGACACGGACTTGGATGGCCGGATATACGGTATGTTTTTCTCACCCACGCCCATGACGATCACGCGGGCTTTTTAAATGAGCTGCTTTGCAAAAGCCCGGACATTAAAGTAATTC
>JAFOLN010000309.1 GCA_017419325.1 Clostridia bacterium | reverse complement strand
CTTTACGGCGCTTGCCATCTCAAAATACCGTCCCACGTGCCCCATAGTCGCAACGACGGTGTCCGAAAAGGTGAAAAACCAGCTTGCCCTTGCATGGGGCGTTTACGCCGTCATGATAGAGAAGAAGAATACGACCGACGACCTTTTCGACGAGTCGGTGAAATGCGTAAAGAGCCGGGGACTAATATCCGACGGCGACATAGTTGTTATAACGGCGGGAGTGCCCTTAAACATATCGGGCACCACCAACATTCTGAAGGTTCAGACCGTGGGCGACGCGCTCATCTGGGGCAAGGGCATATCGAATGTGAACGCCTGCGGCGAGGTGCGCGTCTGCCAGAGCTTTGAGGACGCGCAGAAGAACTTCCGCGACGGCGAGATACTCGTGGTATCGTCCACCTCGGCCGAATATCTTAAGCTGTTCAAGCGCGCACGCGCCATAATAACGGAGGAGGAGGGCATGTCGTCCCACGCGGCGATAGCCGGGCTTATGCTGGACATCCCCGTAGTCACCGGCGCAAAGGGCGCCTGCGACATCTTAAAGGACGGCATGACCGTAACGATAGACGGCGACAAGGGCATAGTTTATCAGGGCGTCGCCACCGTGCTTTAACGCGAATATAATTTATTTGGAGGACATAAATGAAGACCGTAGCCATAGTTATGGGCAGCGACAGCGACCTGCCCGTTGTAAAGAAATCGGTAGAAATCTTAAAGAAATTCGACGTGCCGTTCACGGTGCGCGTAATCTCGGCGCACAGAACGCCCGACGAGGCCAGGACGTTTGCCGCATCCGCGAAGGACGAGGGCATAGGCGTTATTATCGCGGCGGCGGGCAAGGCGGCTCACCTTGGCGGCGTTATAGCCGCGTTTACGCCACTTCCCGTTATAGGACTTCCCATAAAGTCCTCGACGCTGGACGGCCTCGACTCGCTTCTGTCCATCGTGCAGATGCCCAAGGGCGTGCCGGTCGCAACGGTGGCCATAGACGGCGCACAGAACGCGGCGCTCCTCGCCGTGCAGATGCTCGCGCTCTCCGACGACGCGCTCATGAAGAAGATAGAGGCGTACAAAGAGGAAATGAAAGAAGAAGTAATAAATAAAGATAAAACAATTATGAAAAGGGTGGTTGAAGAGATATGACTAAAGGCAAGATGTTATACGAAGGAAAGGCAAAGCGCGTTTACGACTGCGCGGAAAACGCCGATTACGCAATAGTTTCCTACAAGGACGACGCAACGGCGTTCAACGGACTTAAGAAGGGCACGATACACGACAAGGGCATCGTAAACAACCGCGTTACGAATCATCTTATGAAGATGCTTGAGGAAAACGGCATACCCACTCATTACATAGAGGAAATAAACGACCGCGAGACGGTCGTAAGAAAGGTAAAGATAGTTCCGCTTGAGGTCATCGTAAGAAACATCGCGTCGGGCAGCCTTTCAAAGAGACTCGGTCTTCCCGAGGGCACGAAGCTCGGTTCCACCGTGCTTGAGTACTGCTATAAGGACGACGCGCTGGGCGACCCCATGGTAAACGAGTACCATATCGCGGCGATAAACCTCGCAACTAAAGACGAGGTAAAGACCATCGCCGAATACGCGTTCAAAATAAACGACATACTGTCGGCTTATCTTAAGAAGTCGAACATCGAGCTTATCGACTTCAAGCTGGAGTTCGGAAAGACCCCCGACGGCAAGATAGTGCTTGCGGACGAGATATCCCCCGACACCTGCCGCTTCTGGGACAGCACGACCCACGAAAAGCTTGACAAGGACAGATTCAGACAGGACCTCGGAAACGTAGAGGGCGCATATCAGGAGATATTAAGACGCCTCATGGGCGACAAATAAAAATCGGGACGGCGCGCGCCGCCCCAAGGGATTTCTTCATTTCATTTAACAATACCGAAAAGTTGGGAGGAGCTTCTTTTGAGTAAAAGTTTTTCTGACAGTTACAAGGCCGCGGGCGTTGACGTCGTTGCGGGTTACGAGTCTGTCGAGCTTATAAAAAAGCACGTTGCAAAGACGCAGATAAAAGGCGTTATGTCCGCGATAGGCGGCTTCGGCGGTCTTTTTGAGCTGGACACGAACGAGTTCAAGCATCCCGTGCTCGTTTCCGGCACAGACGGCGTGGGCACGAAGCTTAAGCTTGCCTTTATAATGGACAAGCACGACACCGTGGGCATAGACTGCGTTGCAATGTGCGTAAACGACATCGTATGCTCCGGCGCAAAGCCGCTCATTTTCCTTGACTACATAGCTGTGGGCAAGAACGTGCCCACGAAGATAGAAAAGATAGTGTCCGGCGTGGCCGACGGCTGCGTTATGGCGGGCTGCGCCCTCATAGGCGGAGAAACGGCGGAGATGCCGGGCTTTTACAGCGTTGACGAATACGACATCGCGGGCTTTTCCGTGGGCGCGGTGGATAAGGAGAAGATAATCGACTCAAGCTCGCAGCAGGCAGGCGACGTGCTCATAGGTCTTGCTTCGTCGGGCGTTCATTCAAACGGCTATTCCCTCGTAAGAAAGGTGTTTGAAATGACCCCGGAGAGCCTTAAGAGAACGCTCCCCGAATATAACGGAAAGACGCTGGGCGAGGTTCTTCTTACGCCCACTAAGATATACGTAAAGCCGATTTTAAAGCTCATGGAGGACGTAAAGGTGAAGTCCGTGTGCCATGTTACGGGCGGCGGCTTCTACGAGAACATCCCGCGCATGATAAAAGACGGCCTCTGCGCCCGCATAGAGAAGGCGAAGGCGCCCGTTCTGCCCATATTCGACATAATCATGAGAGAGGGCAAGATTCCCGAGCGCGACATGTACAACACCTTCAACATGGGCATAGGCATGGTTGTTGCCGTTTCGGCAGAGGACTGCGAAAAGGCGGTTGCCTCGCTTAAGGCCTCGGGCGAGACGCCCTATGTTATAGGCGAGATAGTTAAGGGCTCCGACAAGATAGAGCTTATCTGAAAGAGGAACGTATGAGTAAAAAAAGAGTCGCGGTGCTTGTGTCGGGCGGCGGCACAAACCTTCAGAAGATAATAGACGCCGCGGAGGACGGCCGGATAAAAAGCGGCGAGCTTGCCGTGGTCGTTTCGACCTCAAAAAAGGCCTTCGCCCTTGAGCGGGCAAAAAAGCACGGCATAAAAACGGAGGTCATCGCAAGAAGCGAGTATAAGACGGATGAGGAGTGCGACGCGCGCCTTATTTCGATACTCGAAGAGAACAAAATCAATCTGGTCGTTTTGGCGGGCTATCTTCGCATTATCACGCCGAAGGTGATAAAGCTTTACGAAAACAGGATAATAAACGTCCACCCCTCGCTCATCCCCTCGTTCTGCGGAGACGGCTTTTACGGCCTTCGCGTACACGAGGCGGCGCTGTCCTACGGCGTAAAGGTGACGGGCGCGACGGTTCACTTTGTAAACGAGGTGACGGACGGCGGCGCGGTCATTCTTCAGAAGGCGGTGGAGGTAAAGGAGGGCGACACGCCCGAGACGCTTCAGCGCCGCGTCATGGAGGAGGCCGAATGGCTGCTTCTGCCCCGCGCGGTGGAGCTGTTCTGCAGCGGCAGAATAACTTTGGACGGCAGACATGTAACGATAAGACAGGAGGAATAAAAGATGAAAAAGCGTGCAATTATCAGCGTTTCCGACAAGACGGGAGTAGCGGAGTTCGCGAAGGGTCTTCATGAGCTGGGCTATGAGATCGTTTCGACCGGCGGCACCCATAAGGTCATAGAAGCGGCGGGCGTGCCCGTAATAGGCATAAGCGAGGTCACCGGCTTTCCGGAGTGCCTTGACGGCCGCGTAAAAACGATGCATCCCAACATAAGCGCGGGCATCCTCGCCATGAGGAAGAACCCGGAGCATATGCGTCAGATAGAGGAGCTTGGCATAAATACGATAGACATCGTCGTTATAAATCTTTATCCCTTCAAGGCGACCATCTTAAAGGAGGGCACCACCTTTGAGGAGGCCATAGAGAATATCGACATCGGCGGCCCCACGATGATAAGAGCGGCGGCGAAGAACTGGCAGGATGTGGCCGTTTTGGTTGACGCGAACGACTACGCCGAGGTGCTTTCACAGCTTCGCGAAAAGGGCGAGGTATCGCTTGAAACGAAGCGTTATCTTGCGGCAAAGGTGTTCGAGCACACGAGCCATTACGACACGCTCATTTCCAATTACTTAAAGAAGCAGCTTGGCGACGACAGCTTCCCCGAGCTTCTCACCCTTACATACGAAAAAGCGCAGCAGATGCGCTACGGCGAGAACCCCCATCAGAAGGCGGCGTTCTACAAAGAGGTGGGCTACCCCGCAAATTCCATCGCGGCGGCAGTACAGCACCACGGCAAGGAGCTGTCGTATAACAACATAAGCGACGCCTCCGCGGCAGTCGAGCTTGTGAAGGAATTCTCCGAGCCCTGCGCCGTTGCAGTAAAGCACGCTAACCCCTGCGGCGTGGGTCTTGGCGACACCATCGCAGAGGCATATAAGAACGCATACGAGGCGGACCCCGTTTCCATCTTCGGCGGCATACTCGCGCTGAACCGCGAGGTGGACGCGGAGACCGCGGCAGAAGCGGCAAAGATATTCCTTGAGATAATCATAGCTCCCTCATATACGAAGGAAGCCATGGACATACTCACGGCGAAGAAGAACCTTCGCATAATGGAGCTTCCCGCCATAGGCGAGAAGACGGCTCCCGGCACCCTTGAAACGAAGAAGGTATCGGGCGGTCTCTTAATTCAGAGCGCAGACACGGAAATATACAATGACGCTGACTTAAAGGTGGTAACGAAGGCTCAGCCCACCGCGGAGCAGCTTTCTCAGATGAAGTTCGCCATGAAGATAGTAAAGCACACGAAGTCCAACGCCATCGTGCTCGTTAAAGGCAAAAGAAGCGCGGGCGTGGGCCCCGGCCAGACGAACCGCATAACGTCTCTCGGCATCGCCATAGATTACGCGGGCGAGAACGCGAAGGGCTCCGTCATGGCGTCCGACGCATTCTTCCCCTTCGACGACTGCGTTGAAGCGGCTCACAAGGCGGGCATCGAGGCAATAATCCAGCCCGGCGGCTCCATCCGCGACGAGGACTCCATAAAGAAGTGCGACGAATACGGCATCCCCATGGTATTCACGGGCATGCGCCACTTCAAGCATTAAAATCGGAGGAAAAGCCATGAAAATACTCGTTATAGGCGGAGGCGGCAGAGAGCACGCCGTTATCGCGAAGCTCGCTGAGTCGAAAAAGGCCGAAAAAATATACTGCGCGCCGGGAAACGGCGGCAT
>JAFOLN010000045.1 GCA_017419325.1 Clostridia bacterium | reverse complement strand
GGGGCGAGGGGACGGGGGAGCGGCCAGCTCCCCGGAAATTTTGGTACGTCCGGGGTCCCCGGAAAATACGCGCAGCGGATTTTTTGGGGTGGTCTTGGTTTGCAAAAGTACGCCCCGCCGGCAGGCGACCCAAGTCTTTAGAACTCCAGTTCTAAAAAGAAATGTTGTTAGAGCAGAAAAACGGCTTTGCAAATCTGCAAAAAGCCGTTTTAAAGTCCCGGCTGAAAGCCAAAGCAGAACATTCCTGCTTTGCAAAAAACGGATTTAAAAAGGCGGATTTCGCCGCCTTTTTTCTTTTTACCGCGCCTGCGCGGCACGTCTTAACATATCGAGCGCGTAATTCGCCGCGAACAGGCGAACCATGCCCCGCGTCGTGCGCGATACATTCATCCTGCGCGTCTTTACCTCCTTACCGTCCCAGAGCGCGATATACACAAGCCCCGCGGGCTTCTCCTCGCTCTGCCCGGGGCCCGCAACGCCCGTGACTCCTATTCCGAAGTCCGCGCCGGACAGCTTATATATGCCCTTCGCCATGGCCACGGCGCACTCCTCGCTCACCGCGCCGTGCTCGCGTATTATAGCCTCGTCAACGCCCAGCACCTTTATCTTTACGTCGTTCGAGTATGCCACAAGTCCCATATCGAACACATCCGACGCCCCCGGAATATCGGTAATCCGCTTCGAGATAAGCCCTCCGGTGCAGCTCTCCGCGAACGCCGCCTTAAGCCCCTTTTCCTTCAGAAGCGTCACGATGGCGTTCTCGATGGTGCCTACGTCGATGCCGTATATATACTCGCCCACGCGGGCCTTCACCTTCTCAATGGCCTCGTCGATGAGCCGCTCCGCCTCCTCCTTCGTCTTGCACTTCGCCGTAACGCGGAGGATGCACTCGCCCTCCTTTGCGTAGGGCGCGATGGTGGGATTTGTGGAGGTGGTCATCATGTCGTAGAGCGTGTCCTCAAGGGTGGACTCGCCTATCCCCGCCGTATATATGGTCTTCGAGGCGATTATTGAATCGCAGAACTGCGCAAGATAATCCATAACGGAATCCTCGAACATGGCCGTCATCTCTCTGGGCGGGCCGGGCAGCATAATGGCAATCTTTCCGAAGTCGTCCTCCACGGCGCAGCCGGGAGCCATGCCCACCTTATTGGGGAATATCACCGAATTTTCCGGCATCATCGCCTGCTTTAAGTTGTTCGGGGTCATCTCCCGCTTTACCTTCTTAAAGAACGCCTCGATAAATTCCTTCGTGGGCTCGTGCATAACGAGCTTCTTTCCGAAATCGCGGGCTATCGTCTCCTTCGTTAAGTCGTCGTATGTGGGGCCCAGCCCCCCCGTCGTAATGATTATGTCGGCGCGGGTCTTCGCAAGCTCCAGCGCACGCTCAAGACGGTCGGGATTGTCGCCCACCACCGTCTGATAATATACGTCGATGCCCATCTGCGACAGCTTCTCCGAGATGTACTTTGCGTTCGTGTTAAGGATGTTGCCCAAAAGCAGCTCCGTTCCGATGGATATAAGCTCCGCGCTCTTTTTACTGTTGTTGTCCATGTGTTCCCCCTTGTATGGTATTTTTTATTACTCGCCCGGGTTTATTCTTATCCTCTCAATATTCAGCATGGCCTCCTCAATGAGCGGCGCGAAGTCGAACATAGCCTCCGCCGCCTTTACCTCCTCAACGCTCGGCCGCGTCTTCGGATGCTTCGGCGTAAACACGGTGCAGCAGTCCTCATACGGCAGTATGGACGTCTCGAACGCGCCTATTTTGCGCGACAGCGCGACTATCTCCGTCTTGTCCATGCCTATAACGGGTCTCAGCACCGGCATGGTCGCCGCCGAATCGGTGGACATGAGCGCCTGAAGCGTCTGGCTTGCCACCTGGCCTATGCTTTCCCCCGTCACCACTGCGAGCGCGCCCACGCGCTCGGCCTGTGCGCAGGCTATCTCCATCATTATGCGCCGCATAACGAGGGTGGTAAGCTCGTCGGGGCAGTATTTCTTTATATGCTCCTGTATCTTTGTAAAGGGCACGATGTAAAGGTTCATGCGCCCCGCGTATTCTGAAAGTATCCCGGCCAGCTCCTTCACCTTGTCCAGCGCCTGCATCGAGGTGTAGGGGTAGCTGAAATAATGGATGCACGACAGCTCCACGCCCCGCTTCGCCGCCATGTACCCGGCAACGGGGCTGTCTATGCCGCCTGAGAGCATGAGCATGGCCTTGCCGTTCGTGCCCACGGGCATGCCGCCCGCGCCCTTTATGCGCCCCGCGTGTATGTACGCCATCTCGTCGCGTATCTCAATGTTTACGACCGTGTCCGGCTCATGAACGTCCACCTTAAGGTGCGGGAATTTTTCGAGGAGATACCCGCCCGCCTCGGCCGCGATCTGGGGCGACTTTAACGGGAACTGCTTGTCGGAGCGCTTCGACTCCACCTTGAAGGTGCGAACCGACGAAAGCTCGCCCTCGCAGTACTGTGCCGTAAACGCGAGAATCTTTTCCATATCCTTTTCGCACTCCCCCGCGCGGGAAAGGGACGCAATGCCGAAAACGCGGGTAAGCGCCTCCGCGGCCCCGTCCATGTCGCACTCGCCCACGGGCGAAACGTACACCGCCGACTGGGCGTGGGTTATCGAAAACTCGCCGTAAGGCTTTATTGCCCGCCTTACGTTTGCGATAAGCTTGTTTTCAAAGCTTTTTCTGTTGAGGCCCTTTAAAACGAGCTCTCCCATTTTAAGAAGAATTATTTCTTTCATACGTCCTCCTGCTATGCGTGTATAAGCGTCCGCGCGCCCTCCGTCATGCGCTCTGAAAGCTCAGAGGCCTCCTCCAATGTGTTAAAATCGCCTATGCTTATGCGCACGCCTGTTTTATACGTTTTTTCGTCAAATCCCGCCCGGGAAAGTATGCTCTTCGACTTATGCTTCGACGAGCACGCCGAGCCCACCGATATGTATATCCCGAAGCCCTCAAGATAATGGAGCATGGTCTCGCTCATAACGGGCGTCGATACGTTTAAGATAAACGGGCTCGAATTTTCGGGCGAATTTATTTTAAAGTATTCGGGATATTTTAAAAGCTCCTCTGTTATGCGCGCCTTTATTGCTGCCGCGCGTTCAATCCTTTCGTAAAGCTCCGCGTGCCCCTTTTTTGCCGCCGCCGCAAAGGCCGCGATGGCGGGCGTATTCTGCGTGCCTGAGCGAAGGCCGTCCTCCTGACCGCCGCCAAAGGTAACGGGGCTTATCTTCGTGCCCCGCTTTACATAGACCGCCCCCGCGCCCTTCGGCGCGTGTATCTTATGGCCGCTTAAGGTCAAAATGTCGGCGGGCACGGTCTTAACGGAAAGCTTCACCTTGAGAAAGCCCTGCACCGCGTCGCAGTGGAGCGTCGCCCGGGGGCACTTTTCGCTCATTATCCGCTTTACCGCCGCCACGTCGTTTACCGTGCCAAGCTCGTTGTTTACAAGCATAACGCTTACAAGCACCGTCTTTTCGTTAAGAAGACCCGAAAGCGCGTCCATGTCGACCGCGCCCCCCGGAGACGGAGCCTCAACCACCTCAAAGCCCCGCGCCTCAAGCGCCTTCGCCGTATTCGAAACCGAGGCATGCTCCACCGAGGAGATGACTACCCTCTCGCCCATGCGCCTTTTCGCCTCAGCCGTGCCGAGAATGGCTATGTTGTTTCCCTCCGTGCCGCCGGAGG
>JAFOLN010000308.1 GCA_017419325.1 Clostridia bacterium | reverse complement strand
TTTTTTGGCCATAAAGCAGACCTGGGGGCCGATGCTTATGCCCACCCAGACGGGGTCAAGGCTCGTTGTGTGGTTCGCGCACACTATCGCGCCGCCCGCAAAATCAGAGTCTCTGCTCTCGGACTGGATCTCTATCGAATAATATATTTTCAAAAAAAACGTACATAAAACTTGTGCCATTTTATAGAACATCAATATCTTCCCTTCATAAGGCACTAAAAATCGCCGCAGGAGTTCGTACCGCCCAAAAGCGCACAGGGCAGCTTCCTATCCTATCAGCTTATCGATAGCGTCGATGGTCTCCTCAAGCGTAAGCTTTGTGGAGTCGACGATAACCGCGTCGGGTGCGCTCTTTAAGGGAGCGTTCGCGCGGGTGGAATCGTTCTGGTCGCGGTACAGCACGTCGCGCAGCACGTCGTTATACTCCACCGCCTCGCCTTTTGCTATCATCTCGTTATAGCGGCGCATTGCGCGCGCCTCCGGCGACGCCGTAAGGTATATTTTCTTCTGCGCGTTCGGCAGAACCACCGTGCCTATGTCGCGTCCGTCAAGCACGCAGTCGTGCTCCGCGGCGATGCTTCTTTGCAGATCGAGGAGGAACGCCCTCACTCCCGCCAGCGCCGACACCTCCGATGCGCATACCGACACCTCGGGGGTGCGTATAAGCTCGGAAACGTCCTCGCCGTTTAACTTTACATGCTGTACGCCGTCTATATATTCAAGGTCTATCTTTATCTCGGAAAGAAGCGCCTCCACCTTAACGCGGTCCTTCGGGTCCGCCGCTTTTCTCAAAACGTAGAGTGCTATCGTGCGGTACAGCGCTCCCGTGTCAAGATAAAGGAAGCCGCGTCTTTCGGCCACCGCCTTCGCTATCGTTGATTTGCCCGCGCCTGCCGGTCCGTCTATCGCAATGTTTATTTTACTCATGTCGGTACCTCCGCCGTAATATGTATTATTATCACTTTACGTTGTCGCCTGCCGCATAGCCTGTGGAGAATGCCACCTGAAGATTAAAGCCGCCCGTATAGCCGCTTACGTCGATGACCTCTCCCGCGAAATAGAGCCCCTTTACAAGCTTCGATTCCATGGTGGACGGGTTTATCTCCTTCGGGTCCACGCCGCCGGAGGTTATTATGGCCTCCTCTATGGGGCGCGTGCCCGTTATGGGTATTCTGAAGTCCTTTATCCTGCGCGCGAACTCTGCGCGCTCTTCCTTTGTTATATCGGAGCACTTCTTGTCCGGCTGTATGCCCGAACGCTTCACCATAACGGAGGTGAGCTTTCCGGGGAAGAGCTTGCCGAGAGAATTCGAGAAATTCTGCCTCGGCACCTCGTCGAACTCGCTCTGGAGCCGCTTCTCAAGCGTTTCATGGTCTATCGCCGACTTCAGGTCTATCGAAACCGTATATTTGTTCTCCTCATAATCACGAAGATGAACGCTGGCGCTTAAGACTATGGGGCCGGAAATGCCGAAATGCGTAAACAGCATCTCGCCGAAGTCCTCATACGCAAGCTTTTCGTCCTTGTCGTACACCTTAAAGCCCACGTTCTTCAGTGTCAGCCCCTGAAGCTCGCGGCATACCTTGTCGGAGCTTTCCAGCGGTATGAGCGCCGCCGTGGGCTCAACTATGTGATGACCCGCGAACTCCGCGAACCAGTAGCCGTCGCCCGTCGAGCCCGTCTGGGGATAGGAAAGGCCGCCCGTTGCCACCACAACGCTCTTTGCAGGATAATAAAGGTCGTTCGACAGATACACGCCCTTTACCGCGCCGTTTTCTATGACCACCTGGTCAACGTCGCCGTTTATAACGCGCACACGGCTCTTTCTTAAGAAATACTCCAGCTTTTCGAGCACGTCCGACGCCCTCTGCGTCTGGGGAAAAACGCGCCCGCCCCGCTCCTCGATAAAAAAGAGCCCGAGGTTATTGAAGAACTCTATAAGCTGCGAGGAGCCGAAGGTCTTAAGCGAGCTGTACATGAAGCTGCCGTTTACGGGGATGTTTTCAACAAAGCCCTGCGTGTCATATGATATGTTCGTTATATTGCAGCGTCCCTTGCCCGTAAGCAGAAGCTTTTTGCCAAGCGACTTGTTTTTTTCAAAAAGGATTACATCCTTGCCTCTTACCGCGGCCATGCCCGCGGCCATCATTCCGGCGGGGCCTCCGCCTATTACCACTACCTGAGAAGCCATTGTCACACCTCGTTGTTCTTTTCGTATACGTCATATTCGTCCCAGATATTCTCAAGCTCCTCAAATACCGAGAACACCTCGTCCTTTTTCCTTAAGCCTATCGCAACTATGAGCGCGTTTATAACGCTCAGCGGCGCGACAAGCGAATCCACGAACGACACCATATCGCTCTTAGCTATAAGATTATAGTCTGAGTGATCCGTGAGCGGCGATGTAAGCGTGTCCGTTATGGCCACGACGGCGGCGCCCCTGTCCTTTGCGTACTGAAGCGCGCGCACCGTTCTTCTCGAATATCTCGGGAAGCTTATGCCTATCACCACGTCGCCCTTTTTAACTCTGAGCATCTGCTCGAACATCTCGCTTACGCTCGACGTGTTCACAAGACGCATGTTGTCAAATATAAGATTGAAGTAAAAGCCTAAGAACCCTGCAAGCGACGCGGAGCTTCGCACGCCCAGGATATAGATGTTCTCGGCCTCAAGAATTGCCGAAACGGCGCTCTGGAAGTCGTCTTTCTTTATATCCTCAAGCGTAAGCCTCAGCTTGTCAATGTCGGACAGTATCACGTTCTTTAAGACCTCGTCCTCGTTTATCCGCCCCGATGAGGCCTGTATCCTCTGAACGGAGGTCAGCTTTGCGCGGATAAGCTCCTGAAGCGCCTTCTGAAGCTTCGGATAACCGTTGTACCCCAGCTCCGTAGCAAAACGCACCACCGTGGACTCGCTCACGCCCACGGCCTGTCCCAGCTTGCACGCCGTCATAAATGCCGCTTTATCGTAGTTTTCCACTATGTATTTTCCTATTGCCCTGTGACCCTTTGAAAAGGTGGGCATTGAGGATTGGATCCTTAAAAGCAAGTCTCGTTCGGACGTCACTTTTTTTCTCTCCTTTTATATGTGTAAGCTTGTTTTTACATATCACATTTTATACCACACGTGTCCGAAAAGCAATAAAAATTTCATTTTTAACTTTAATCTGCTTAAATTCCGTTAAAATGCGCATAAAAACCGCCTTAAAATGAAAATCCGAAAAGCGCCGCATTCACATAAAAAGCCTTACACGTCGTCCCGCGTTATGTCCTGAAGCTGCGCAAGCTCGGCGGGATTTAAATATCTGTAACGCCCCGTCTTTAAGTCGCCCAGCTCCAAAAGGCCCACGGATATGCGTCTTAAGCGCTTCACGAAAAGCCCCGTCTCCTCGCACATCCGCCTTATCTGACGGTTCCGCCCCTCGAATATCTCGACAGAGAGCACCTCGTTTTCGCCCTTCATCGTCACCCTCGACACATTCGCCCCGCGGGTTATGTATCCGTCCAGCTTCATGGGGCGCGAAAGCTTTATCACCTGTCCCTCGCTTGCCTTGCCCTTCACAAGCACATGGTACTTTTTGCTTATGTGGTGCTTCGGGTGGGTCATCCTGTATATGAAGTCTCCGTCGTTCGACAAAAGAAGGAGCCCCTCCGAATAATAGTCGAGCCTGCCCACGGGCGACACGCGCACAGGCACGTCGGCAATTAAGTCCATCACCGTCTTTCGCCCCCTGTCATCGGAGGTGGAGGTGATGTAGCCTCTCGGCTTGTTAAGCATTATGTAAACCTTCTTGTCGGTCTCCGCGCCGACCTTGCGCCCCTCAAGGAACACCTCGTCCTCGCCGGGCGTCACCATGTCGCCGGGGCGGGCTATGCGGCGGTTTATCATTACCTTGCCCTCTTCGACCATCCTGTCCGCGCCGCGGCGGGAGGCCGCTCCGTGCAGGGCCAAATATTTCTGTATCCTTATCTTTTCTGCCAATGCTCTTTCCTCCGAAGCGCTCCCGAAAGCCTTTCGGGAGCGTTTTATGTGCGGGCAGTCTGCCGCGTCCTTACCTTTCGGGCAGACTGCCGCCCGCGTTCCTTATTCCTGAAGGTCGCCGTCCGGCGCCCATGCGCTGTTTTTCTCGCCCGTCTTTTCGTCCACAATTGTCTTTATCCTGTCGATAACGTCGGGGACGAGCTCTATGACCTTGTCTATCGTCGTGATGGAGTTGGACACCGATACCATCTTGACCTGTCCCTTGTTTACTATGAGGAAGGCCATAGGGGTAAGCGTAACGCCGGAGCATGCCGCCGCGCCGAAGGGCTTGTCGGAAGGCGCCTGTACCTCTTTATTGTTTTTAGCCGGAGGGATGTCGCTTCCGCCCGCAACGAAGCCGAAGGACACCTTCGACACAGGTATGATGATGGTGCCGTCCGACGTTTCAATGGGCGTGCCCACTATCGTGTTTACGTCCACCATGGACTTGATGCTTTCCATCGCCGTTTTCATAAAATCATGAATAGGATGCTCGTTCATAATTACACCGCCTTATCGTTATAAAAATACGTTTTTATTCTTTCCTTATACGTTTTATTTATGCCGCTGTTTCAAGCTTGCTTTTTTTGCCTGCTGTCTTTATCTTTCTTTCTTCCTTTTTGGCCTTGTTTATTCCGCGGTAAGCCAAAAATATGCTCACGCCGAATATGATAAGGCTTATAAGCCTCGCCTTTATCGAAACGTCCGCCTTTATAACGAACTTCGAGCCGTCAAAGTCGGGGCGCACCGAAAGGCGCCTTTTTTCCACTATGAAGTTCGACACGAGAAACGGCTCAATAAGGTACGCCGCCGAATAAATATATCCGGTATACATGGCCGTATTCTTCGCGTCGTTTGTGCCAAGCGTCATGTCAAGGTCGATATTTTCAAAAATGATGGTCTTCGTTATGCCGCTTAAAGCCTCCTTTGCCACATGAAGCCCCACGGACGCCTTGTCAAGGAGCGTGAGCACCTCTTCCTCGGGCTTTTTCTTTTTCTTTGGCTTCTTCGGCTTTTTCTTTGAGCGCTCACGCACGGAGTTTACTATCTTCATAACGTCCGCCCTTATAAAAAGTACGGACACGATGACCGAAAGCCCGCCGTCGTATTTTACGCCCACTCTTAAAAAGGAGAAAAGCAGGCACACGACGAACGCCGCTATCACGATAAAAACAACAGTCCCTGCCACTTCTCTCCCCTCCTTTGGCTATTATTGTACAGAGCCGGCCTTTTTATCCGCGTCCGCCTCCTCCGTTTTCGGAAGCTCGTCTATGGACGAAAGGCCGAACATTTTAAGAAAGCCGTGGGTCGTCCCGTAAAGCTTCGGTCTGCCCGGCGCGTCAAGCGTGCCCGTTTCAGCCACAAGCCCGCGCTCAATAAGGTTCTGAAGCGAATAGGCGCAGTCGACGCCTCTTACCTGGTCGATGTACGCCCTCGTGACGGGCTGGTTATACGCAACCGCCGCCAGAACCTCCAGCGCCTGCTGCGACAGGGAGTAAACTCGCCCCGTATCGAGCGCCGCCTTTATACTGTCCGCGTATTCGGGCTTCGTTACGAAGCGCACGCAGTCGTCCATGCGGATAAGCTTTATGCCGCGCCCCGGCGCGGCGCAGTCCGCCGCGATGGCGTCTGTATATTCGTTTGCGGCTTCCTTTGAAAGACCCAGCGCCTGCGAAAGCCTTTCTATGGAGAGCTCCTCTCCCGAGGCGAAAAGGATCGCCTCCATTGCCGCCTTTATTTCTGCATCCATAAAAACACCGCCGTTCGTTTAAAAGCGTCTCTCGGCCGCTTCTATCTCATAATTCATGTCGCCCGCGTCGCTTATGCGTATCTTTTTGTCGCTCACAAGCTCCAGCACCGCAAGAAACGTAGCCACTATCTCCGAGCGGGTGCGCACGCCCAGAAAGAGCGCCGCAAAATCGAGCCTTACGGCTTTTTTGAGCCTGCTTTTTATCTCGCATATCTTGTCGGAAACGGAATATATCTCCCTTTTTAAAAAATCGGCGAAGGAATCGGGGCGCGGCATCGCCCGCCGCGCGTTTCTCTCCATGAGCCTTAAATACGCGCCCGTAAGCGCGCTTATCTTCATGGTCTCGCGGTACTTTTTCGGAAACTCCAACGGCTCCGGCGGGCGCGGGAAGGTCTCCCCCGCCGCTTCACGAAGCGAGGCAAGCGTCTGCGCGTTCTGCTTGCACTTTTCGTATTCGATGAGCGCCCAAGTAAGGTCGCGCCTCGGGTCGTCATCGTCGTCGGGCTCGGCCTTTGGCAGCAGCATGCGAGACTTTATCAGAAGAAGCTGTGACGCCATGACGAGAAAGTCGGCCGTAAGGTCCATATTCATCTCGCCCATCGTTTTTATGTAAAGGAAATACTGCTCCGATATCTCGAATATGTCTATGTCGAAAATGTCCAGCTTGCTCGACCTTATCATGTCGAGGAGCAAATCGAGGGGTCCTTCGTATACCTTGAGCTTAAAAAGCGGTTTATCCATGCGCCCTCCTTATACAAACAGCGAAACGAGGCCTTCGGCAAGGAAGCTTATGCCGTCCCACACCTTTGCGAAAAGGAAGGACAGCGGCACGTCCAGCACGTTAAGAAACAAGAGCGCCATGAGGCCTATCATGATATATCTTTCGTATCTCATGATGCCGAAGTACATCCTGTCCGGCAAAAACGCCGTTACGACGCGGGAGCCGTCAAGAGGCGGCACGGGTATCATATTGAATATGCCGAGGCCTATGTTCATGCTTATGCATACGGAAAAGAAGGTTATTACAGCTATCGCAGTCTGACCTATCTGACCGTTCGCCCCGGTCGCGTTTATCTGCACCACGAGAGCCAGCACATAAAATATAAACGCAAGTATGAAATTCGACACGGGCCCCGCGAGGGCCGTTATGGCCATGCCCGCCTTCGGGTTCTTGAAGCGCATGGGGTTCACGCCCACGGGCTTCGCCCAGCCGAAGCCCACCAAAAGCAGCATTATGCCGCCGAATATGTCGATGTGCTTCAGGGGGTTCAATGTAAGCCTTCCCTGGCTCCTTGCCGTGTCGTCGCCCATAAGGTACGCGGCAAGGCCGTGGGAAAACTCATGGAACGTAAGCGCAAGTATAACTGCTATCAGTCTGAATATAAGCTCCGAAAAGCTCTGTATGTTAAAAAACATCTTTTTCTCCCAAGATCATTCATTTTTCGGCGGCGCCTCATCATCGCCGCCGTCGGGGGGCGTCGGCGTCTCTGCGTTCCCGTCCGCGTCCGTATCGGGCGGCGGCATTTCACCGTCCGCGGCCGCCTGCGGGGACTGCGAGTCGTCGTATTTCCATATCTCTATGCCCCGCTTCTTTACGGATTTTTCCGCATATACCTTCACAAGCGAATATATAACGGCCATGAGCGGAACGCCCACGAGCATTCCCATGGCGCCGCCTATTCCTCCGCCGATGATTACGGCGGCGATGACCCAGAGTCCGTCAAGCCCTACGGCAGTACCGACGATTTTGGGATAAATAAGGTTCCCCTTGAACTGCTGGAGCACAAGTATGAATATAAGGAACACAAGCGCCTTTACGGGATCCTCCATAAGGATTATGAAGGCCGAGGGTATGGCTCCGATGAACGGGCCCAGCACCGGTATGATGCTCGCCACGCCTACAATGCATGAAATGAGCGGCGCGTACGGTATGCCTATAATGAGCATGCCGATAAAGCAGAGGCATCCGAGAATTATGGCCGACAAAACCTGCCCGCCTATGAAGCGCGAGAACGTCACGTTCGCCTCCGCCGCTATGTCGTTTATTGTTTCGGCTGCCTTCTGCTTAAATATCGCATAGCACAGCTTTTTTGCGATTTTTACAAGCTTCTCCTTCGCAAAAAGCATGTAAGCGGCAATAATAAGCCCCAGAAAGAAGTTGAATACCGCCTTCGCCACATTCACCGTAACGTCCAGCACCGCGCCGGCCACGTTCTTGACCACGTCGCTTAAGGAAATTTCAAGCTGCGACATGAATCTTTGGATTATTTCTCCGAGATCGTCGGAAAAACCCATCTGCTGCAAAAACGCGGTTATATTCTCGCTTGCCGCCTTAAGATATGCGGGCAGATGCTCCGCGAGAGTGCGCACGCTCTGCGCCACCTGGGGCACAACAACGAGGGAAAGCACCGTTATGAACAGCGCGAACGTCGCATATGTGAGCAGTACGCATATGCCGCGCTTCTTTTTCCGCCCGTTCTTTTTGTTTTCAAAGCAATGCTTGAAAAGGTGCTTTTCGTAAAACTTTAAAAGCACGTTCATTACGAACATTATGCATGCGCCGATGATAATGGGCTTTGCCACATTGCAGATGTAGCCCAGCGACGACGCCACCACGTTGAGATGAGACAGCACCAAAAACAGGACGACGGTATACGTTGCTATCAATATATATTTTTTAAACAGTGCCTTGTCCAATTAAGTTCACCTTTATCTTATCGCGTCGTTTGTCGTTCGTCATATCACGGCGGCGGGCTTGGGGGATTGCGCGCCCCTTTAAAACACCGTCTCTTATAAGCTTTTCGCCGTCTGATTATATTATACAGTATAAACGCCCCGCGCGCATTACGTTTTTGTAAATTTGTCGCGAAATTTTCCCAAATAAAAAAACGGCGCTTTCGCGCCGTTTTTTTATTTCGGTTATAAGGCTTACATAAGGGTCGAGAGCGAACCGCCCGAAGTCATGGGGCTTAAGGTTACTCTGTCGACTACTACGTTTACGATGCCGGGCTTGCCGGATGCGATAACCTTTTCGATAGCGGGGATGATATCCTCGGGCTTCTCAACAAGAACGCCTACGCCGCCCCACATAGCCGGGAGCAGGTCGTAACGGCGGTTCATTTCGAGATCGCATGCTACCGTACCGTTCTTGTCAACATAGTCCTTGTTGCCGTATTCCTCGGACAGCTTGATTACGCCCCAAGCGGAGTCGTTGGAGATAACGGCTACCAGCGGAACGTTGTTCTTTGCAAAGGTATCGAACTCCATGGGATAGAAGCCGAAGCTGCCGTCGCCGCTGTAATAGATAACGGGCTTGCCGGTACCGAAGTAGGTGCCGAGCGAGAAGCCTGCGCCGGTGCCTATCGTTCCGAGAGGACCGAAGGTTACTACCTGGCTCGGACGGCTTGCCTTTGCGAAGAGGCCCGACCACAGCGAAGCCTCGCCGCCGTCGCAGATGATGGAGAAGTCCTTGCCCTTGTCGGACTCGAGGAACTTAACAACTTCCATAGCGCAGCGTCCGGGGTTGATCGGGATAGCGTCGGAGTTTGCAGCGCCGTTTACGATATCGTCGTATTCCTTATTGAGTTCCTTTGCTCTTGCAGTCCAGCCGCCGTTTGCAACGGGGTTGGGCATCTTCTTTAAGAGAGCCTCATATATCTGTTTCATAGCCGGGCCTGCGCCTGCAACTATGCCGATGTCGGCGCGGGTGTTGAAGCCGATGAAGTTCTTGTCGGTGTCTATCTGAACAAGCGTAGCCTCTGCGTTGAAGAAGGGAGCCCAGCCGCGGCGAACGAGGTAGTTGTTGTTCATGCCTATCTCAACGATAACGTCAGCTTCCTTTAAGCATCTGCCGCCGATGGAAGCCAGCGGATGATGGTCGTCTATAAATACGCCGCGAGCGAGGTTGCAGACCATAACGGGAGCCTGAAGGTGCTCTGCGAGCTTCGTGAAGCATTCGCCGTACTGTGCGTTCCAGCGAGCGTGGTCGCCGATGAAGAATGCGGGCTTCTTAGCCTTTGCAAGAGTCTCTGCAACTTCGTCGATGAGAGCGGGATCGCCGAAGGGAACCGCGTCGGTGCGGTACTTCTTGGGCAGGTTTCTGGGCTGGATGCTCTCCTCGTCGAAGGGAACTGCCAGAACGTCTGCCGGCATCTCAAGGTAAACGGGGCCGGGAGTGTCTGCAAGCGCATATCTGAACGCCATGGTTATGTATTCAGCGGTACGCTGCGGGGAAACGACTCTTCTTGCCCACTTGGTGCAGGTGGACATAACCTCGAGGGAGTTTATGCACTGGAGAGCGCCGGTGTCTACGAACGCCTGCATGCCTGCGCCGCCGATGTGGATAACGGGCGAACCTAACATCTTAGCCTCGATCATAGCCGTTACGGTATCGGTGATACCGGGGCCTGCCGTCGTGATAACAACGCCCGGCTTGCCGGTAGCTCTTGCGTATGCGTCTGCGGCATAAGCTGCTGCGCACTCATGGCGGCAGTCAACAACCTTTATGCCCGCGTCGCGGATACCGTACAAAAGCTGGGTGATATGTCCGCCAACGAGCGTGAATACAACTTCAACGCCTTCGTCTTTCAATGCTCTGGCAGCCAGATAGCCGCCGTTGATCTTACCCATAAATTTTTCCTCCTGTAATATTATTTTTAAAGATTCACTTTAACGGTTCATTAAAATATCTTCATGCATATCATTATAGCCTAAATCTTTCCGATTGTAAACACTGTATTTGACCTTTTGCACAAATTTTTCAAAATAAAAATGCGGCCAAAGCCGCATTTTTGTAAACCGCATTGTCTGCGTTATGAAATGTCTATATCTATGCATTGTGACTTTGCAATATAGCCCGCAGAGTCGAGCCAGATGAGCTTCGCCGAAGCGGCGCCAGCCGCGTCAAGGGTATTGGGCGATAAAAGTATCCTGCAAGAGAGCATCCGCCCGCTTTCATCGTACAGAGCGGCAAACACAGGGCTGTCCTCTGATATGTCGCCGGTCACCGTAACGCATCCGTCGGCGTATACGTATGAGAGAGTCTCGCCCGTATCCGCGTCCTCAACGGTGACGTCGGACGCGTCTTTCGGCGCTATCACGACTTTTGTCGCTCTCGTGCCGTCGGCGTTGAGTATCGAATAGCCCGACCAGCCGTATTCGGCCTTTTCGCTGTCTGTCTGCTCCGGGGAAACGTATCCGTCCGCCGGATAAAGAAGCTTCATGTTCTCGCCCGTCGTGATCGGCACGTCCCAGCTGTTCACGGCGGTGACGGAGCCCTCCGCCACAAATACGCCGCCCGTGATATTCGCGCCCGCGAAGGCCGCGCCCACGGACCAGTCGTCGTCGGAAGATGAGACGCCCTTTGCTTCAACGTAGCCGCCGCTCATATTGAAATCACAGCCGTAAATCATACCCGTCCATGACCACGTGCCGCCTATTCCCGCAAAATTGGCCGTATAAACGCGCCCTCCCGTTACGGTCATATGATCCGCGCATATGGGGAGGTATCCGCTTGCGCGTATAACGCCGCCGTTCACCGTAAGCGTCTCTGCGACTATCGGAAGCGATGCCGTTATTTCGCCGCCGTTTATCTCTATATCATCGGCCCTCATGCCGATGACCGTTCCTTCTTCGTCATTGGGAAAAGTTGCGTTAAGCTTTCCTCCGTTTACTATGATCCGACCCACGCTTATCTCATTAAACGTAAGCCCACAGTCCCCCTGCACGGTCAGAGTATACCCGTTTCCGGATATATAAAATATCGTTTTATCCGCATCCAACGTCAGTACCGTATCCGCATTCAGACGTATGATTTTATCCGCCGCAAGCTCGCTTGCATTGACCGCGCCGCCGATATCCTGAAACTCGGGTTCACCGTCATTTGCCATCGCAGGCACGGCGCAAAGAATCACAAGCAGCGCCGCTGCTAAAACAGAAAGAACACGTTTTTTGCTCAAACTCATTTTGGCACCTCCTCAAAGGTCGTTCCTTATAAGGTCCTCGTAGCTTTCTCTTCGTATCACCTCACGGCTTTGGCCGCCCGATACGAATACGGTTGCGGCGCGGGGCACGCGGTTATAGTTTGACGCCATGGAATAATTATACGCGCCGGTTGAGAACACGGCGAGAATGTCGCCCGCCTTCGCCTTCTGAAGCGGCATGTCCTTTCCGATAAGGTCGCCGCTCTCGCAGCAGCGTCCGGCTATCGTTACCGTTTCGCTCTGGGGCTCGCCTGCGCGGTTCGCTATCATTGCCGAGTAGCGCGACTCGTAGAGGGCGTAGCGCGGGTTGTCCGTCATGCCGCCGTCCACGGCCACATATGTGCGCACGTCCTTTATCGTCTTTACGGAGCCCACGGTATAGAGCGTCACGCCCGCCGCCGCAACGATGGAGCGTCCCGGCTCTATGAGCACCCGGGGCACGGGTTCGCCCAAAGCGCGGCACTTCTTTTTAAGATGGGCAAGCACGTCGGAGAACATTGCCTGAGGCGGCAGGGGTCTGTCGTCCTCGGTATACTTTATGCCGTAGCCGCCGCCGAGGTTAAGCTCGCGTATATCTATGGAAAGCTCGCGTCTGAGCTTCGCCATGAACTCGGTCATCACGTCCACCGCGCCGAAGAAGGGCTCCGTCGTGAATATCTGGGAGCCTATGTGGCAGTGAACGCCCACCACTTCCACTCCGGGAAGAGCCGCGGCCTTCTTCATTATCTCGAACGCCTCGCCGTTTTCAAGCGCCACGCCGAATTTCGAGTCTATCTGTCCCGTCATTACCGCGTCGAAGGTGTGCGCGTCGATGCCGGGCTTTATGCGAAACGAAATCTTCGCCCGAACGCCCCGCTTTACCGCAAGCTCGTTTAAGAGCATAAGCTCCTCCACGTTGTCCACCGCGAAGCGGCCCACGCCGTAGGACAGCGCAAGCTCAATTTCGTCCGCGGTCTTGTTGTTGCCGTGGAAGTAAATCTTTTCGGGCGGGAAGTCCTCCTTCATGGCCGTGTAGAGCTCGCCTCCCGACACCACGTCTATGCCAAGTCCCTCCTCCTTTATAAGGCGGTACATGGCACGGCAGGAAAACGCCTTGCTTGCGTAAAGCACAAGCCCGTTCTCGCCCACGCCGTCGTAAAGCGCCCGCTTATACTCGCGGCACGTCTCTCTTATCATGTCCTCGTCCATCACATAAAGCGGCGTACCGTACTTTTTTGCAAGCTCCGTCGTGTTCGCGCCGCCTATATAGAGGCAGTTGTCCTTAATCGTCTGATTGGGGTACAGCATCTTTAACCTCCGTTTTATTGTCAAATTTATTTATAATCTCAATTATTTCGTCGCGTCCCTGTCCCGTCTTCGCGGAAAAGGCTATAACGGGCGTTTCGTCGGAAAGCTCCAGCTTCTTTCGGATGTTCACAAGCGACTCCCCCGCCGCCGTCTTTGAAAGCTTGTCCGACTTTGTGGCTATAACGACGAAGGGAAGGCCAGAGGCCTTTAAGAACCCGACCATGTCCATGTCGTCCGCCGAGGGGTCGTGTCGTATGTCCACAAGGGAGAACACCAGCGCGATGTTTTCTGAAAACTTAAAGTAATCCTCGATAAATACGCCCCAGGTGCGCTTTTTCTCCTTCGATACCTTCGCAAAGCCGTAGCCCGGCAGGTCGACGAGATGAACACAGCCGTCCAGAAGATAATAATTTATCGTAGCCGTCTTTCCCGGAGTGGATGAGGTACGGGCGAAGTTCTTTCTGTTTAAGACCTTGTTTATAAGCGAGGACTTTCCCACGTTGCTCCGCCCCGCAAAAACTATCTCCGGCAGGTCTCCGCCGACGAACTGGCTCTTTTTGACCGCCGATATGACAAGCTCCACCTTATGAAAATTCATGTGACACCTCTTTACTGGCTTATCTCGGCCACGTTCATGCGCGGCTCGCTGTGCGATACGGGCATATTCATCTCCCTGCCGCCTTCAAAGGGCGACTCGGAAAACGCCGCGGCTATAACGTCGTCTATCACCGAAGCGGTCACGAACTCCACGTTGGCCTTTACCTGTTCGTCAAGCTCCGCCATATCCTTTTCGCATTCCTTCGGGATTATTACCGTTTTCACTCCCGCCTTATACGCCGCCATGGTCTTTTCCTTAAGGCCGCCTATGGCAAGCACGCGGCCGCGGAGCGTAATCTCGCCCGTCATGGCGACGTCGCGGCGCACGCGGCAGCCCGACAGCGCGGAAATGAGCGCGCAGGCTATCGTTATGCCCGCAGAGGGGCCGTCCTTCGGGATTGCGCCCTCGGGGAAGTGTATATGTATGTCCTTCGTCTTGTAAAAGTCCTTCGGTATGGACGGAAAGAGCGAAAGGCGGCTTCTTATGCAGCTTATGGCCGCGTGGGCGGACTCCTTCATAACGTCGCCCAAAAGACCCGTAAGCTCCACCTTGCCCGTGCCGTCCATTACGTTTACCTCGACCGAGAGAAGGTCGCCGCCCGTCTGCGTCCACGCAAGGCCGCAGACAACGCCCACCTGATCCTCCGACGGTATCTTCTCCTTTATCACCTTCACGGGGCCGAGAAAATCGGCAATATTCGCCTTCGTTACGCGGACGCTGTCCTTTTCGCCCGAAACGATGAGCGCGGCGGCCTTTCGGCACACCTTGGCAATCTCGCGCTCAAGATTTCTCACTCCGGCCTCCATAGTATAGGCCTCTGTAATCTCAGACACGGCCGCCTCGTCGAATTTAAGCTGCTTTGCCGAAAGACCGTGCTTTTTAAGCTGCTTCGGTATGAGATGGAGCTTCGCTATGTGCTGCTTTTCCACGGCGGTGTAGCTCGTTATCTCTATGACCTCCATGCGGTCAAGGAGCGGACGCGGTATGGTGTCCAGCGTATTGGCCGTCGTTATGAACATCACCTTTGAAAGGTCGAAGGGCAGCTCTATGTAGTGGTCGCGGAATTCCACGTTCTGCTCTCCGTCGAGAACCTCCAGCATGGCTGCGGCAGGATCGCCGCGGAAGTCGCTCGACATCTTGTCTATCTCGTCGAGAATGACTACGGGATTTTTCGTGCCCGCCTGCCTAAGCGCATTTATTATGCGCCCCGGCATCGCTCCTATGTACGTCTTTCTGTGTCCCCTTATGTCGGCCTCATCGCGGACGCCGCCCAGCGACACGCGGGCGTATTTTCTGCCCGTCGCCTGCGCGACGGAGCGTCCCACCGAGGTCTTGCCCACGCCGGGAGGGCCAACGAGGCAGAGTATCTGCGGGCTCTGCTCCTGTGTGAGCGCGCGCACCGCCATGAACTCTATTATCCTGTCCTTTACCTTCGTAAGGCCATAGTGGTCGGCGTCGAGTATTTTCCTCGCGCGCTTTATGTCGAGGCGTTCGCGGGACGTTTTGTTCCACGGCAGGTCAAGGCAGGTGTCGAGATAAGTGCGTATGACCGCGCCCTCCGACGAGCCGTAGGGCATCTTCGCGAGGCGCGCCGCCTCTTTCAAAAGATGCTCCTCGGATTCTTTCTTGAGCCTGAGCTTCTTTATCTTGTCCTTATATTCAAGCGATTCCTCGTATGTATTTTCGCTTTCGCCCAGCTCGCCCTGTATTACCTTCATCTGCTCTCTTAAGTAATACTCGCGCTGGTTCTTGTCCATCTGCTCTCTGAGCTTCTCGCGAAGCTCGTTTTCCACGTCGAGTATGCTTATCTCGTTTTCCAGCGTTACCGTTATCTTCTGCAGCCGCTTGTACTCGTCGAATTCCTCTAAAACGGCCTGCTTCTCCTGAAGCTTTATGGGCGTTCCCGAGGCAAGCTCGTCGGCGAGCGCGCCCGGCGTTTTCGCCTCGATGACCTTCAGCATAAGGTCGCCCGGCAGCTTCGGCGCAAGCTCGGAATAGTCCATGAACGTGTTCTGCGCGTTTCGCATAAGCGCCTCGCGGCGGACCCGCGACACTGCCCGCGCCGGCGGCACGCTGTCGTCCACTTCGGCCTCAAAATAAGGCTCCGTCCGCACGATGTTCACCCTTCGCGCCCTCTTTATGCCCTCGACCACGACTCTTAAGGTGTCGCCCGGCACCTTGACTATCTGCTTTATTTTCGCAACGGTGCCCACCTCGTAAAGGTCGCCCACGGCGGGCTTGTCGGTTATGGTGTCCTTCTGCGCCACAAGAAAAATGCGCTGATCGCGGTCCATCGCCTCCTCCAGCGCCTTGACGGACTTGGGGCGTCCCACGTCGAAATGAAGGTTCATCGCGGGGAACACGCAAAGACCCCGAAGCGCCAGAAGCGGCAGCGTTGTCGGTTCTTTCTTTTCGGTTTCTTCTATATTCAAATTAAGCTCATTGTCTGCCATTTTGTTTTATCCTCCGTATAGACTCCTGCGGAATATGAATAAATAATAACATATAATGTCGCTTTATACAATAAAAAATAATTGTAAGCAAACGATTATTTTGCCTTGTGAAAAACAAAAAACGGAATGCCTTTTTTGCATCCCGTTTCTTTATTTAAGCCGGTTACGCCGCTTCCGAGGTCACGGCGTGCTCCTCGCTGTGAGCCTTGTTTGATATGCCGCCAAGATCGTTTCCGTTTGCGAAAACGGAGAAAAGAAAAGTGATAAGCCCGAGACATGCGATAAGCGCAAGGCGCATAAGCCATTTCTTCTTAGCTGCCACACATAAGCCCTCCCCGCTTTTTACGCTCACCCCTGCCCGTCCGAAAGGCCGGGCGCCGAACAGGGTGAACATACTTTCTTTTCGTAATATTTTAAATGCATTTTCGGGAAAAATCAAGCGTGATTTACCGAAATCGAAATTTTTTTGCCGGATTTTGCGAAAAAAACGCGCTTTTCGGCTCGATTTTATAAAAATATGCGGCCGCGCCCGAAAGGGGCGCGGCCGCGGACGATATTTGTATGAATAATTCCCGCTTCTTACGGCAGCATGAACTTGTCGTGGATAGCGGCAACGGCCTTTTCCGCCTTGCCTCTCTCAACGAGGACGGAAATCTTTATCTCGCTGGTCGATATGCTCTTTATGTTTATGCCCACATCCTGGAGCGCCTCGAACATCTTTGCGGCAACGCCGGGGTTGCTTGCCATGCCCGCGCCAACGATGGACACCTTCGATACGTTCTCGTCGAACTTCACGTCGGTGCCGCCTATTGCGGCGAGGTTGTCCTTTATTACCTTCAGAGCCGTCTCAAGATGACCCTCGGTCACGGTGAAGCTTATCTCCTGTATGTTGTTCTGCTGTCCTGCCGACTGAAGTATTATGTCAACATTGATGTTGTGCTTTGCAAGAAGAGAGAAAAGCTTAAATGCCACGCCGGGCTGATCCTTCAGTCCAGTTACAGCTATCTGTGCCACGTCATTGTCGCGTGCCACGCCCTTTATCAACATTTTTTCCACGTCAGAAACCTCCTTAACTTTTGTTCCGGGTACTCTATTAAAGCTTGAGAGCACTTCGAGCTCTACATTATATTTTTTCGCCATTTCAACAGAACGGTTGTGAAGCACGTTCGCGCCGAGGCTCGCGAGCTCCAGCATCTCGTCGTAGGACACGTCCTCAAGCTTCACCGCGTTCTTTACGATTCTCGGGTCGGCGGTGTATACGCCGTCAACGTCGGTATATATCTGGCACACGTCGGCCTTCAATGCCGCCGCCAGCGCTACCGCGGACGTGTCGGAGCCGCCGCGTCCCAGCGTCGTTATGTCGTCGTAGCGGTTTATGCCCTGGAAGCCCGCAACGATGACCACCTTTTTCTTGTCGATCTCAACGCTTATGCGCTCGGTGTCGATGTCCTTTATGCGCGCCGCCGAATAATTGGAGTCGGTGTGCATGCCGGCCTGCCAGCCCGTGAGGGATATAACGGGAGTGCCCACCTTTTCAAGCGCCATGGCAAGCAGCGATATGGAGATCTGCTCGCCCGTGGACAGAAGCATATCCATTTCGCGCTTCGAGGGCTTTTCGTTTATTTCATTCGCCTTCTCGATAAGGTCGTCGGTGGTGTCGCCCTGTGCGGAGACCACGACCACGACGCTGTTGCCCTTATTGTAGTCGTCGGAGATTATCCCGGCTACGTTGAAAAGCTTTTTCGCGTCGGCAACGGATGAGCCGCCGAATTTTTTTACTATCAACATATCTTTTTAAACACCCTTTCGTGTACTGATTACTTATTCTATTATCTTTACGCCGTGAGCGTCCGAAAAAAGCGGAAGCACGCGCCAGTTAAGGCCCCGCTCTTTCAGCGCGCCGCGCACGTTCTTTGCAAATTCCCGGTCCGCCGCGTCCGACACGGCCATTATCGTAGGCCCCGCGCCGCTTAAGTATATGCCGTAGGGCGAAAACTCGCGAAGTATCTTTGTCACCTCGTCCGCCCCCTCTATATGGGGCAGTCTGTAGGGCTGATGGAGCCTGTCTGAAAGCGCGACCTTCAGCGCCCCGAAGTCGCGTTCATAGAACGCCGAGGCGAGATATGCCGCCCTGGACACGTTGAACGCCGCGTCCGCGTGGCTTACGCGCTGCGGGATGAGCCTTCTCGATTTGCTCGTCTTCATGCGGAAATCCGGCACGAGCGCGCAGAACATGAGCTTTCTTCCGATGCTTATGCGGTTGTAGCGCACCCTTTCGCCGTCGTAGACGCAGAAGCAGAGTCCCCCCGCGATGCAGGGCGTCGTGTTGTCGGGATGCCCCTCAAGGGACGCGGCAAGGTCGATAAGGTCGGCTTTTTTAAGCGGTTCGCCAAGCAGCGCGTTCGCGCCGCATATGGCCGCCGAGATGCAGGCGGAGCTTGAGCCAAGCCCCCGCGCCGGCGGTATCTTCGTTTCCTGCGTCACGCGGATGCCGTAAAACGGCTTCCCGCACATATCGTATACGGCGCGCGCGCTTTTTATGAATATATTATTCTCATCGGCGCGCTCCTTTATGTTTCGGCTTATTACAACGCATTCGTCGCTTTCCTCAATGGAGACCGTATTGTAAAGGTTCAGAGCCACACCGATGCAGTCAAAGCCCGGGCCTATATTCGCGCTTGTGGCTCCTACTCTGAGCTTTACCATATATTAAAGCAGGCGGATTACGGAGCCCACCTTGCAGGAGCCCGAAGCGGCCAGCTTTTCGAGGTTCTCCTTCATCTGAGCCTCGGTGAACGCCTTCGTTATGAACGTGTATTCGCCGGAGGGCATGTCCTCGCGGACGATGCGCTTTACGGTGCCGAATATGGAATAAACGGCCGCCTTCATGTCCACGCTCGCGTCGGTGGTGCGAACGTAGAACTCATGCTCGTATGTATTGAAGTCGCGCACGTTCTCGTAGTCCACCTCGTCCCAGAAGATGTCCCTTCTGCCCCTGGAGGCGTCGATTATATCGGCAACTACCGCCGAAGCCGTGGGCAGCTTGCCCGCGCCTCTGCCGTAGAACATTACGTCGCCGATGGAGTCGCCCTTTACGAGTATGGCGTTGAACACGTCGTCAACGTTTGCAAGCGGGTTCGACGACGAAATCATGAACGGAGCCACCATTACGGAAACGGTGCCGTCGTCGTTTAAAACGGAGCGGCCCAAAAGCTTTATAACGCTGGACGTTGCCTTCGCGTACTGCACGTCCGTAAGGCTTATGCCCGTTATGCCCTCGGTGTGAATCTTTTCGGGCGACACCTGCATGGAGAACGCAAGCGACGAAAGGATGGCAATCTTTCTGCAAGCGTCTATGCCTAAAACGTCCGCATCGGGGTTCGCCTCGGCGTAGCCCTTCTTCTGCGCGTCCTTTAAGACCTCCTCGAAGCTCAGATGCTCGTTTATCATCTTCGTGAGGATGTAGTTCGTGGTGCCGTTCAGGATACCCGTTATCTCTTCTATCTCATTTGCCGCAAGGCACTGGTGCATGGGGCGGATTATCGGTATACCGCCGCCTACGGAAGCCTCGAAAAGATAGCTTATGCCCTTGTCCTTTGCAATTTTGAGAAGCTCGTAGCCCTTGTTCGCAACAAGCTCCTTATTCGACGTAACAACGCTTTTGCCCGCCATGAGCGCCGCCTTCGTAAAATCGTAGGACGGCTTTATTCCGCCTATGACCTCGGCCACGACGGAAACCTCGGGATCGTTCAGTATCACGTTGAAGTCCTTCGTGAAAAGGTGGGCGTTGGGCGCGCCGGAAAAGTCGCGTATGTCAAGGATGTACTTTACGCGAATCTCGTCCCCCGCCTTCTTTTTGATGCTTTCGGCATTCTTTGTAAGCACCTCGTAAACGCCGCTGCCTACCGTGCCGTAACCTAAAATCGCAACATTTATCATTAAAATACCTCCGAAAAAGTTATTGTTTATCCTGCCAATATCTCAAGCTTTTTAAGCCCCTCTATGGACTGGGCGCGCTTTGTGAAGTCGGCGATGTCTGCCGCGCCCATGGCGCGCGCCGTAATCGTTATGCCCGCAACGGAATTTATGGGTATATTCTGGCTTATGGTGAGAATATTCATCCCGCAGCGCGCGAATACCTCCAGAAGCTGCGAAAGCACGCCGGGCTCGTCCTTCAGCTCCACATAAAGCGTGAACGACGAACCGCCCCTTATCTCATGGAAGGGCGCGATTTTATCCTTATATTTATAATAGGCGCTTCGGCTTATGCCCACAAGCTCAAGCCCCTGCGCCACGGTCTTTACCTCGCCGCGCTCCAGAAGCGAATTGAGCCTCGCCACGTCCTTTAAGACCTTTGGGAGCGCGCTTTCCGATACTATGTAATGACTTACCCTGTCGCATATTTTTTCCATGGCCTTGTCCCTCCCGAAAAAACAAATGTTTCTCGCAGACAATACATAATATACTCTCCGAAAATAATTTTAACAAATTTTAATAGCGCGGTTTATCGCCGTATTGTTCGTATATGCTCCGATATTCTCCCGATTTCGCCGTTTTTTATAATGTAGCAATAATAAGTCTTTTATGGTACAATGATTTTCACATATGAAAGGACTGTTTTACCTATGAAATATATTGTAATGCTGGGCGACGGCATGGCCGATTACCCGATAGAAGAGCTGGGAGGAAAAACGATACTCGAATACGCGAAGACTCCCTTTTTTGACAAGCTTGCTCCCGTAAGCGAAATAGGACTGTGCAAGTCCGTGCCCGACGATATGCCCGCGGGCAGCGACGTTGCCAACCTCTCCATAATGGGCTACGACCCGAAGGTGTACCATACGGGGCGCTCTCCTCTGGAGGCGCTCAGCATAGGCGTTCCCATGAGCGAGCACGACCTGTCATTCCGCACGAACCTTGTGACCCTCTCCGACGAGGAGAATTACGAGGACAAGACGATGGTGGACTATTCCTCCGACGAGATATCCACAGAGGAGTCCTCGAAGCTTATAGCCGCGCTGGACGAAGCATTCGGCGATGATATGAGAAAGTTCTACGCGGGCATAAGCTACCGCCACATACTGCTTTTACACGACGACACGAAAAAGTATAAGCTCACGCCGCCGCACGACATTTCGGGACGAAAGATAAAGGAGTATCTCCCCGACGACCCCATGATACTCGACCTCATGAAGCGCTCCCACGAGCTTTTGAAGAACCACCCCGTGAACCTTGCGCGCATTGAGCGCGGGCTTCATCCCGCGAACTCCGCGTGGATATGGGGCGAGGGCAAAAAGCCGCAGCTTTCTTCATTTAAGGAAAAGTTCGGCATAAGCGGCAGCGTCATCTCCGCCGTTGACCTTATAAAGGGCATCGGCAAGGCGGCGGGCCTTAAGGCAATCGACGTTGAGGGCGCGACCGGCAACATAAAGACCAACTTCATGGGCAAGGCCGAGGCGGCGCTTTCGGCGCTTCTTTCGGGCGACGATTTCGTATACATCCACATAGAAGCCCCCGACGAGAGCGGCCACAGAGGCGAGCTTGACAACAAGATTAAGTCGGTTGAGAAGATAAACGAGGTAATAAGCTTTGTAAAGGACGGCCTCGACCGCGAGGGACTGCCCCACCGCATACTTATCATGCCCGACCATCCCACGCCCATGTCCGTCCGCACCCACACCCACGACGCGGTGCCCTTCATGCTCTACGACTCAACGAAGGAAGTCAAGGGCGCGCCCCGCTACAACGAAACGACGGGCAAAGCCTCCGGCATATACGTCGAGCCGGGATACACGATGATGCAGCGGCTTATAAAGGGATAGGCTTAATAAAAGACATAAAAAGAGAGCGCGTTTTTCGCGCTCTCTTTTTGTACGTCGGGACAATACGGAAGCTATCTGTTTCTTATTGCGTGTAACGCCCGCAGAGCATCCACGGCGTGACTGCCCCAATGGCTGTTAAGCCCAAGCCTCCATTCAAATGCTGCGTTCCCCGTTCTTCCTGCCTCGAATTCCTTCATTCCGTTCTTTAAATCTGCCGCGATATCGTACAGATCATCCGCAAGATTTGCGCCGACAGCCGTTTCCTCAGCAAAAGGATCGAATACTTCCCAATAAAAAGCGGGTATTTGTTCGCTTATTCGGATGACAGGGATTTCCGTTTTGCTTAACGACACATTATAGATTGTTTCCGGCTCGGCTTCGGGGAGTTTGAGGGCTGCAATATAAAGCTCCATCAGCAATTCCATCAATACCGGAACCAAATCCGCCGTAAGCTCATTCGAGGAAACAAACCGACAATACTTATCAGCCAGCGTATAAAACTCTTTGATTTTATCCATCCTGAAAACCTCTCGAATGCTCCCGGTCTTGCGTCACGGAATTACAAATCGATATTCACGCTCGTGACTACCACTTTCCCGTCGGAATCAAGCAGCGGAGTTATGCCGCCCGCGTAGCCGGATTTCCACACAAGGTAGTTCACGCCCGTCTCCGTGTCTACAAGTATCTGACGAAGTCCCTCGTCTTTTA
>JAFOLN010000307.1 GCA_017419325.1 Clostridia bacterium | reverse complement strand
GCATGGAGGAGGTAAGGCGCAAGCTTCTGTCATGCGACATGGTGGTATTTGCCACGCCGCTTTACTATTACGGCATGAGCGCACAGCTTAAAACGACGATAGACCGCTTCTGCGCCTTCAACTCAAGCCTTAACTCGCGCAGACTTAAAAGCGCGCTCATAACCGTGGCGTGGACCGATGATGACTGGACGTTCGAGGCGCTTTCGGCGCATTATAAGACGCTTGTGCGCTATATAAACTTCCGCGACATGGGCACGGTGCTGGGGCGCGGCTGCGGTACGCCCGCGCAGACGAAGCGAAGCCGCTATACGAAGGAAGCATATAACCTGGGCAGGGGCCTTGGGTAAGACAAAGAGAATAAAAGCACGGGAGAGCCTCGTTCGGGCTTCCCGTGCTTTCTTTTTTTATGCTGCCGCGGCGTCGCCGTCATCGCTCTCCGAAGCATCGCCATCGTCCGCGGTATCGGCCTCGGCGCCAGTCGCATCGGTCGCCGCGCCGTCGGCCGCATTTGCTTCATCCGGGCCGGTCGCCTCGGACGCACCGTCCGTATCCTCGGTCGGCGCGTCCGCATCCTCGGATGCTTCCTCTTCGGCCATCTGCGCCTTATAGTATTCGTATCGCATCATCACCACCGCAAGCTGGGCGCGGGTGAGAAATGCCTTCGGGGCGAGCATCGACTCCGACGTACCGCCGATAAGGCCGTTTATTCTTGCCCAAAGCAGAGCGGTACGCGCATAGTCGGAGATGTCCATGCTGTCCTCGTAGCCCGCGAGACCCATCGCGCCGCCCTCGTCGGGCACGCCCGCGAAGCGCATGAGCATAACGGCGGTCTGCTCCCTTGTAACGGGCGAATCGGGCGCGAATTCCGTCTCAGACACGCCGTTTATGACGCCCTGTTCATATGCCCACATAACCGCCTTTTCATACGCCGCGCCCTCTTCTGTGTCGGTAAACGGGCACGCGGCACCCTCGGGCTCGGGCGAACCGGCAAGACGCCAGAGCGCCGCGGTTAATTCGGCGCGGACTGCGTTCTCATCGGGACGGAAGTACCCGTCCGGCGCGTCCATAAGTCCGTTCGCAATAGCGAAGCTTACGCCCTCGTGGTACCAGGGAAGACCGGGTATCGGGCTTTCTTCGCCCTCTTCTGAAAGCTGCCACGGTATGTATACCTGCTTAAGTTCCTGCATCCAGGTCTTTCCGTTCATGCGGCGCATGTCAAGCGTGTTCAGGGTGACGCTTCGCACACGCTGACGCGTGCCGTCCTCCCACGGGCTCGATACGCTGCCTATGGTGCTTAAAACATAATAGCCGTCCTCGTATTTGCCGAGGTAGAGCATCTGATGGCCGGGGAAGTTGAGTATCGTGCCAAGGGGCATACCGTCAAGCACGGCCTCCTTTTCCTCGGTGGAGGCATTATGAAGATCGACCTTCGGGAAGTCAACGACCCACTGCAGGTTCACGTTACGCGGCAGATCGAGGCCGAAGCAGGAGTAGATGCTTCGAACAAGGCTTGAGCAGTCCTCGTTGTTTATGGAGCCGCCCCAGCCGTATGCGTCGCCGAGGGACGAAAAAGCGACCTCTGCAATATTTTCGCCCGTAAGCGGCAGATACCCCTCGGAGAGCTTTTCTTTTGCATTGATAAGCGCGGCCTGTTTGCGGTAGCTTCCGTCCTCCTGTCTTACGGGGAGGTACACCGCGTAGTTGTGGAGCGGCAGGCGGTTTATGACAAGCTCACCGGGGTCGGTGTCGATGCGCTCAAGCACCGCGCCCATGGTGATAAGGCGGCGCGACGTCTCCGGCGCGGTCACCGAGTAGTCGGTATACATTTTGTCGCCGTAGAAGACGAGCCGCTTTTCCTCGGGAATGTCCCACGCCGCGAGCCATTCGTCGCGGTCGCGGCACACGGCCACGCAGTTTACATCGACCCAGCCGGAGCAGCAGGAGTTATATATGTGATAGAACCTGCCGTCAGCGGAGGCGGTAAATATCACGACCGGCTCGTTTACCTTGAGCCCCACAAGCGCGCGGTAGTCAAAGTCCGCGTCGTTCACGTCGTCAAGTATTGGCGTGTCGGTGGGAAGACACATAAGCTCGGTGCGCTCGGTTACGATGCCGTAGTGCACGGGCATTTCGCTTCTTGCGTGCGGATCCTTTGTGTTTTCGATTATTTTGTCGTAATACTCCTGCGACGCGATCTTTCCCTTAT
>JAFOLN010000306.1 GCA_017419325.1 Clostridia bacterium | reverse complement strand
GCCGAGGGGTAGTCCCGCTCAAGCTCCCCGTTTATCATTTCAAGCATCTTTTCAAATGAGGGAGCCTCGTCCTTCTTCGCGCGGCTCTTGAACCACACGGAAAGCCGCGTAAACTCCTCGGCCTCCCGCATTTTATACTGCTTCTCACAGCCCCGCGCAAGATTTGAGCAAAGGGCGCTCATTTCGATGGCCGTAAGCTCCTTCATATCGGCCGCGGGAGCAGCCGAAGCGGCAGTCTTTTGCGGCTCGTCCGCCTTTTCGCCGCCCTCGGGCTTAAACTCCGACTTCTTCGCGCCGCAAAGCGGGCATTTCCAGTCGTCGGGCAGATCTTTCCACGCCCTGCCCTCCTTTGCTTCATCGTAAACGTATCCGCAAACGGAACAAACATATCTCATATATCCGCACCTCCCTTATTCGTGCCGCCAAAAATCGCACACGGCGGCCCTTCTTTCTATATCTTACCTTGTATGAAAAGAAAAGTACAGCGGTTTTGGAGAATTGTGCATAAAAACATGCGCGCGCGGCCGTTATGTGATAGAATAAGAAAAGAACCGTTAGAAAGGATGATACCCATGGCATTAGGCCGAACGAAGGTAGCCGTTATCGGCTGCGGAAGCGTGGGCTCGACGCTTGCATACAACATTGTATCAAATCAGCTCTGCGGCGAGCTTCTGCTTATCGATGTGAACAAGAAAAAGGTCTGGGCGTAGGCCACCGACCTTCAGCACTCGCTGGGATTTTCAAACAGCAAGGTTCATATATACGACGGCGAATGCGCCGACTGCTCCGACGCGGACGTGATCGTTATAACCATCGGCGCGCCGTATAAGCTGGGAATGACGAGGCTCGACATGTACGAAAAAGCGCGCGCCGTTATAGATACGATAATCCCGCCCGTTATGGCGTCGGGCTTTTCGGGGATATTCGTAGTCGTTTCAAACCCTGTCGACCTTATGACGCAGTATATTCAGAAGCTGTCGGGGCTGCCCTGCGAAAAAGTCATCGGCACGGGCACGCTCCTCGACTCGTCGCGCCTTCGGATGTACCTTGCCGACCTTCTTGACGTTGACCCGAGAAGCGTGAACGCCATATGCATGGGCGAGCACGGCGATTCGCAGATGATACCCTGGAGCCAGGCCACCGTCGGCGGCAAGCCCTTCCTCGATATCCTCGCGGACGACCCCGGCCGCTTCGGCAAGGTAAATCTCGACAACATACAGGGCGAGATCTCGCAGATAGCATATGAGGTCGTGGCGGGCAAGGGCGCGACGTACTACGGCATCGCCTCCGTCACGGCGCAGGTCATCCGCGCCATTCTCTTCGATGAGAATAAGGTGCTGCCCGTTTCGTGCATGCTCCGCGGCGAATACGGCGCGTCCGGAGTATACGCCGGCGTTCCCGCCGTTGTCACCTCCGAGGGCATAAAGGAGCTTGTAACGTACCACCTGACCGATGAGGAACAAAAAAAGTTCGCCGCCTCCGTTGAGGTGCTTAAGGGATATGACCGAAAGTAGGGGGAACTTCATAAGAAAAGCTGCCCGCGAAAATTCGCGGGCAGCTTTTGTCTTCCAAAGGCCTTTGGGCCTTTTTCTTTACTGAACCGTTATGCTTCTTACCGTTGCGCCCCAGCCGGTGCTGTATACGCCGCCTATCTGAGAGCGCACCATGTAATAATACTTCACGCCGGGCTCGACGTTCTTGTCGACTCTCGTAGTTCCGGTCGTGTTCCTGTTTATCCTTGCCCAGTGGCCGCCCGCGGGCTTTTTGTATACGCGGTAGCCGTCCACGCCGGGCACTGCCTCCCAGCTAATCGTTACGGCTCCGTCCTCATATGTGAGGCTCGTTATCG
>JAFOLN010000305.1 GCA_017419325.1 Clostridia bacterium | reverse complement strand
TCAGAGACCGCTTTATTGAGGCTATGGACGACGACCTTAACACCGCCGACGCCATAAGCGTTATATTCGACCTTGTGCGCGACATAAACACCTACATGAACCTTGACACGAAGAATAAGACCGCCATAGAAGCGGCCAAGTCCATGTACGATGAGCTGTGCGGCGTGCTGGGGCTCGGCGTTGCGGACAAGACGGCGTCCATAGACGACGAGGTGCAGGCGCTCATAGACGAGCGTCAGGCGGCGAGAAAGGCGAAGAACTTCGCCCGCGCCGACGAGATAAGAGACGAGCTCAAATCACGCGGAATAATCCTTCTTGACACGAAGGAGGGCGTTAAGTGGAAATACGAGAACGCATAAGCGGCATATCGCTCTATGAGCCCAAATCAGACGCCGAGGCGCGCATGTACGCGCCCGTGACGCTTGCGTATCTCGGCGACGCCGTATATGAAACGATGGTGCGGGAGCACCTTATCCATGAGAAGAGCCTGCCGTCCCATATACTGAGCCGACGGGCGAAAAGATACGTCTCCGCGGCGGCGCAGAGCGAGATATACGACCGCATTTCGGGGGAGCTTACGGGGGAGGAAGCGGAAATATTCCGCCGCGGACGAAACGCGAAGCCCGCCACCGTGCCGAAGAACACCGACGTTATCGTATACAAGAAGGCCACCGGCCTTGAGGCGGTGTTCGGGTATCTGTACCTCACGGGCCGCCACGAGCGCATACGCGAGCTGTTCGGAAAGATATTGACGATGGAGATATGATGCATGAAAAGCCTTCGGGGCATGCCCCGAAGGCTTTTTTGATTATTTTTGGCCTTTTTCCGATTCCCAATCGAGGAGACGGGCTTTTTGTCCGGCCGCCATCCGCTTATCCCGGATGGGCGGGCCTTCAAAAGTTTTTCTTCGGCAAAGCGGGCAGGAGCAGTGTATCTTTCCTTTGGAAAAACGCCCCGATGCGCCGCGCGCCCAGCCGTCGAGCAGTTCTTTGCCTCCAAGGCCGAGGAGCAGTTTTTCTTTTCTGCGGATTACCCGTTTGCGCTGCCTGCGGTAATAGCTTCGGTCTCTGTTCAATCTGATCACTCCTTGACATTTCGGGCAGCCTGCAAGGATTCGTCAAGGGATGGGTTCTCTTACAGGCGGCCTTTCTGCCGGGGAGGGCGGATGCGGTTTTTCATATGAAACGACCTCTCTTCGTCCGCGTTATTTTGCAGATATCTGCCGAAAGTTCGGTTAAAAAGCATATCTCCATACCATAATACCAATCCGCCGATAAAATGTAAACCGCATTCGGCATTTCCCGTCCGCGTACCGCGGCGTAAAATTGTCGCCTTTACGGCGACCAATTCCCGCGGGCGTCGTGAGATAATAAAGATACAGAAAAGAAACAAGGGCGCGAATGCGCCGGTATTACAACGATATGCGCCGGGCGAAGCGCCGGGACGAGATGAAAGGATGAGACATAATGAGTGAGTATGCCGCTGTATTTAAACTGGGATGGCTCGTACAATGCTTTGAGGGGGACGAACCGCGGGAGATAATCGAGGAGGTCGAAAAGGTGCAGGACTTCGAATGTCTTCTCGAAATGGGACGAATGAATGAAAGGGGCATCGGACAAATAGAGCTGGACAAGCTTGCCGTTTTTCTAGAGAAGTATCACGATGATACGCTTACCATGGAGGATATAAAGAACTTCGACATCACTCTGAGCGTAGGCAGCTTAAGCTGCCTTGGCGTTGCTGAGACGGAAAGCGAGATAAAAGCGCTGAAGGCCCAATATGCAAAGTGACAAGCGATATCGCGCGAGCTAAAAAGACCGCCTTTTAGGCGGTCTTTTATGTTTATCGGAGTTGTCCCCGGGGGAGGAAGATAAAAAAGGGGCAGCATTAAACTGCCCCTTTTGGTCGGAGTGACTGGACTCGAACCAGCGGCATCGAAGTCCCAAACTTCGCGCGCTACCAACTGCGCCACACCCCGGCGTGTTCATTTTACGTTTGAAGTATATCACTCAAAGCATATTCTTGTCAAATGCGCCGTATGGCCGCGGCGCGGATTATGATGACGGCCGTGAGCGCCGCGCCTGCCGCGCCGAAGAGCGAATACAGGTGCGCGATGAGCTGTGAGAAGTCGAAAAGGAGGAAGGGCAGGGCGCACAGGGGCAGAATATACGCGCCGCGCCTCATATTTACGCCCAGCGCGCCGCAGAGGGAGAAGCCGCAGCACGCCCCCGTCGTCACCATGGCCATAAGGAGGGCGGCGAAGTAGACATGGCCGAGCCACGGATGAAGATGAGAGGCGGCGTACAGCATGGGTATGCCGCAGGAGGACAGGGCGGCGTAATTCTGCCGGGTGAGCAGATAAAGGATAAAGAGAAGCGCACCGAACGCGCCCGCCGAGAGCGCCGCAGACATTACCATGACGCGGCGCGAGCGCACAAGATGAGAAAGCCCGGCGATGACGGCGACGCCGAGGATGGCGTTGTAGCCCGTGTACAGTACGGCGCTGCCCGCCGCGGGGAGCGCACCGCCGAATACGTCTATCCCGCCGCGGCGCAGTATGCAGACGCTCACAATCAGCACCGCCGCCGTCATGACGGGAGTAAGCGCCACGTTTACGGCAACGACGCCGCGTTCGCCCGCGCGCATGACGAGCATCATTATAATAAGAAAGAAAAGCGCGCCTATGCGGCGGTCAATGCCCATGTGCTGTGCCGTGCTCTCGCCGAAGCCCGCCGCCATGACGCCGAAGGCAACGAAGGAAAACATTAAGAACACAACGCCCGCCGCGCGTCCGGTGAGGCGGCCGCAGGCGAAGGCGGCAAGCGCCGAAAAATCACGGGCGCCGCTTTTCTTAAGAAGGCGGCATACGCCCCATACGAGCAGTGCGGTAAGCAGGGCGCAGATGACGACGCCCGCCGCCCCCGCGCGCCCGAAGGCGCCGAAGTATATCATGACCTCCTGCCCCGAGGCGAAGCCCGCCCCGATGAGGGAGCCCAGGAACGATGATGCGATTTGTACGGAAGAAATAATATCCTTTTTCATACCGCTATTGATATGCGCCTTTTCTTAAAATATGCGGTATAAATGACGCCGCTTCAAAAATCTTCTGACAATAATAAGTTAGGAGCCAATAATAAGTCAGGAGCAAAAGATGCCGGATTTATTAACTTGGCATTGCGGTGTTATCTTTATATTTTGCTTTTATTCTGTCAATTTCTTCGTTGACTATAGTTTTGAATGTTTTTTCATCTATTTCCGGCTCGATAAGGTTTTCGGCGGCAAAAGATTTATCGGCATAGAGGTCAAAGGTGTTCTGTTTAGTTTCCAACAGTTTAATCATTTTTTCGT
>JAFOLN010000044.1 GCA_017419325.1 Clostridia bacterium | reverse complement strand
CATCCGTCACGCCTTACGGCGTGCCACCTTCCCCTCAAGGGGGAAGGCTTTGGAAGCTTTCTTCCGACTTCCTGCGGGAGCAGAAGGCTTTACGCGGCAAAGTTTTGCACAAAGTTTTAATTAAAAATATAAAACCTCCGCGTTGGGAGGTTTTTTTAAAAGGAGGCCTCCTTTTATGTCCCTTCATTCCACCATAGCCGCCATATCCACGCCACCCGGCACGGGGGCGGTGTCCATGGTGCGCGTGTCCGGCGAGGACGCTTTTTCGATATGCGACAAGATCTTCAGAAAAAACAAAAACTTCTCCCTTTCGGACGCGCCGAAAAATACCGTCCACTTCGGGCGCATACGTGAGCTTGGCACCAACGTCGTGCTCGACGAGGTAGTGGCCGCCGTTTACCGCGCGCCCCACAGCTTTACGGGGGAGGACACGGTCGAAATATTCTGCCACGGCGGCGCGGTGGTGACAAAGCGCGTGCTCATGGAGGTAATCCGCGCGGGGGCGTCTCAGGCGGAGGCGGGCGAGTTTTCAAAACGCGCTTTTTTAAACGGCAAGCTCGACCTTTCCGAGGCCGAGGCCATAATAGAGCTTATAAACGCCCGCACATACTCGGCCGAGGTGGTCGCGGCGCGCTCTCTTTCCGGCGGCACGGGGCGCACGATTAAGGATATCCGCGCCTCGCTTATTGACGTGCTGTCCCACATCCTTGCGTATATTGACTTCCCCGACGAGGACGTGGACTATATAGATGAAAACGAGGTCATGCGCCTCATCTCGGACGCGGCTTCGCGCATTGACGCGCTCCTTTCTACCTACAAGAGCGGCCGCGCCATAACCGAGGGCGTCGACTGCGCCATCGTCGGCCGCGAGAACGCGGGCAAATCCTCCGTTATGAACCGCCTCACCGGGGAGGAGACGAGCATCGTCACCGCCGTGCCCGGAACGACACGGGACGTGGTGTCGAAGTCGGTGAGCGTCGGGCGCGCCGTCCTGAATCTTCTCGACACGGCGGGCGTGAGGGAGACAAGCGACGAGGTGGAGCGCATCGGCGTGGGGCGCGCCCTTTCGGCAATTGAGCGGGCGCAGCTCGTTTTATATGTGGCCGACGTGACCGATGGGCGCGGCGCGGACGGGGAGATAATTTCCCGAATAAAGGAAAAGCCCGTTATCGTGGTCTTAAATAAATGCGACCTTTCGGGGGACGCGGATAACGTACCGGGAGAATACGCGCGTCTCGGCGAATGCGTCAGAGTGAGCGCGAAGACGGGCGAGGGCTTCGAGCTTTTAAAAGAAAAAATCGAGAATATGTTCATAGACAGCTCCCTCGATGTGGCGAGGGATGATATAATAACGGCAGAGCGTCATTTCGAGCGGCTGACCCGGGCGCGCGAGGCGCTTTCGGAGGCCGTGGACGGCCTTCACGCGGGCATGACCTTCGACGTTGTGAGCATTGACATACAGGCCGCCGCCGACGCGCTTGGCGACATCTCCGGTCAGAGCGCGGCCGACGAGGTCATTGACAGGATATTCGAACGCTTTTGTATAGGTAAGTGATAATATGTACGACGCAGAAAATTACGACATAGCCGTTATCGGCGCGGGACACGCGGGCATAGAGGCCGCTCTGGCATCGGCAAGGCTCGGCATGAGGACGGCGCTCTTTACGATGAACCTCGACTCCGTTGCAAACATGCCCTGCAATCCCAGCATAGGCGGCAGCGGCAAGGGACATCTCGTGCGTGAGATAGACGCGCTGGGCGGTCAGATGGGGCGCGCCGCCGACGCGACGCTCATCCAGATACGCATGCTCAATATGAGAAAGGGCCCGGCGGTTCACGCGCTCCGCGCGCAGATTGACAGAAACGCCTACCACGTCTACATGAAGCATGTGCTGGAGAAAGAGCCGAACCTGTGGCTCAGGCAGGCGGAGATCGTTGATATGGAATTTTCCGAAGGGCGCGTTTCGGCGGTCATAACGCAGATGGGGGCGCGTCATCCCGTCCGCGCCGCCGTTATATGCACGGGCACGTTCCTTCGCGGCAAGGTATTCGTGGGGGACGTGTCATACGACAGCGGCCCTGACTCCATGTTCGCCTCCGTGCGCCTTTACGACGCGCTCATAAAAACGGGGGCGTCCTTCAGACGCTTTAAAACGGGCACGCCGCCCCGCGTGAACGTAAACGATATAGATCTCTCCGAGCTTTCAGTCCAGCGCGGGGACGAAAACATAACGCCGTTTTCGTTTGATACGACCGACGCGCCCGTAAACCGCGCCGTGTGCCATATAACGTATACGACCGAGGAGACGCACAATATTATAAGGGAGAACCTCCACCGTTCGCCCCTCTACGGCGGAAAGAT
>JAFOLN010000304.1 GCA_017419325.1 Clostridia bacterium | reverse complement strand
TCGCCCGATACGGAGGGCGGCGCACGTTGACGCTGAGAGAAGCATTAAGCGAGGCCGCGCGGCGCATAGACATGGCCGACGCCCGTGTGCTTATGATGCATACGGCGCATACGGACGCGGCGGGGCTCATACAAAAATACCGCGACGCGCTTACGCCCGAAGAGGAGGAGACGTTCTTCTTCATGGTGCGTCGGTGCGAGGCGGGGGAGCCGTCCGCGTATATAACGGGAAAGCGGGGGTTTTACGGGCTTGACTTCATCGTAACGCCCGACGTGCTTATCCCCCGCGCCGAGACGGAGCTTCTGGTGGAGCGGGCGCTTGAACACATCCCCGCGGACGCGCCGTGCCGCGTACTTGACCTTTGCACGGGGAGCGGCTGCGTGGGGCTTACGGTCGCCCATGAAAGACCGCGCGCGCGGGTGACGCTCTGCGACGTGTCGGAGGCGGCGCTTAAGGTCGCGAAAAGAAACGCGGACGCGCTGGGCATAGACGCGAAGCTCATTCTGGGCGACGTAAGGACGCTTGAGCTTTCAGGGGAAAGCTTCGACGTAATACTTTCGAACCCGCCGTATATAAAGACGGGGTACCGCGACAGTCTTGAGCCGAGGGTCAGAGATTTTGAGCCGTCCCTTGCGCTTTTCGGCGGCGAGGACGGGCTTATGTTCTACCGCGTTATCATAAGGCGGTTTAAGGACGCGCTTTCGCCGGACGGCGTGATGATATTCGAGAGCGGCGACGAGAGCGGCGGCGCGGAGATATGCGAAAGCATTGTAAAAATATTTAACGAAAACGGATATAAGGACGCGCGCGTTTATCCCGACTATTCGGGCAATATGCGCATAATACTTGCGCGGCGCGTCACGGAAAAAATATAACGAAACGGAGAAAAGAGCATGGATCCCAATAAGCAGAAGGTACTTGATACTGTAATAAGTCAGCTTGACAAGACATACGGCAAGGGCACTGTAATAAAAATGAGCGAGGACAGAGTCGAGGACGTTGAGGTAATCCCCACGGGCTCGCTCACCATCGACCTTGCTCTGGGGCGCGGCGGCATACCCCGCGGACGCATAACCGAGATATACGGCCCCGAATCGTCGGGCAAGACGACGGTGGCGCTTCACATACTCGCGTCGGCGCAGAAGCAGGGCGGCATCGTTGCGTTCATCGACGCGGAGCATGCCCTTGACCCCGAATACGCGGCGGCCATCGGCGTCGATATGGACGCGCTTCTCGTAAGCCAGCCCGACAGCGGCGAGCAGGCCTTTGAGATAGTTGAGGCGCTTGTGCGCTCGAACGCCATCGACGCCATTGTAATAGACTCCGTTGCGGCCCTCGTTTCGAGCGCGGAGCTGGACGGCGACATGGGCGACACCCATGTGGGCAGACACGCCCGCATGATGTCGCAGGCGTTAAAGAAGCTTGCGGGCTATATAAACAAGGCTAATGTGGCTGTAATATTCATAAACCAGCTTCGTCAGAAGATAGGCGTTATGTACGGCAATCCCGAGGTGACGACGGGCGGCATGGCGCTCAAGTTCTACTCCTCCGTGCGCCTTGACGTGCGCCGCGGCGAGCAGATAAAGAGCGGAAGCGAGGTAATAGGCAACCGCACGAGAGTAAAGGTGGTAAAGAGCAAGATATCCGCCCCCTACCGCGAGGCGGAGTTCGACATGATATACGGAAAGGGCATATCCCGCGAGGGCGAGCTTCTTGATATAGCGGAGAAGCTCGGCATAGTTCAGAAGGGCGGCTCGTGGTACTCCTACGGGGAGTTAAGACTCGGTCAGGGACGCGACAACGCGAAGGAATACATAAAGAGCAACCCCGAGCTTTACGCGGAGATAGAGGCCAAGGTAATGTCCGACCCCGAGGCGTTAAAGAACATATCGTCGCCCAGAAAGGGCGCGAAGAAGGCCGCCGCGAAGAAGGGCGCGGAGGTGTCGGTGGACATTTCCGCCGATGACGACGAATAAGGTCTTCCGCTATGACGATAACAGCGATAGAGCCCCAGAAGGGCGACCCGAACAGAAGGAACATATTCGCGGACGGCAAATTCGTTCTGGGCGTAAGCCGCGAGGTGTGGGACGAGTCGGGCTTTGAGCTTGGCGATGAGCTTAGTGACGAGGCGCTTTCCGCGCTCCTTCGCGCCGAAAGCATTCGCGCGGCGAAGAGAAAGGCCTTGAGCCTTCTCGACTATTCCGATAAATCGAAGGCCGCGCTTACGGAGAGGCTCATGCGCGCGGGCTTTGACGAAACGGCGGCGCGGACGGCGGTGGAGGCTCTCTGTGACGAGGGCGTTGTAAGCGACGAGTCATACGCCGCGAAGCTTGCCTTCTATTTATATAATAAGAAGCTCTACGGCAGGCGGCGCGTCGTCATGGAGCTTATGAAAAAGGGCATTGACCGGGAGACGGCAAACGAGGCCGCCGACAGCGAGGCGCCGGAGGATATGGCGGCGAAGGCGCTTCTGCTTGCGAAAAAGAAGCTTAAGACCGCGCGGAGCGAAAAGGACAGGGACTACGACAAGTTCTTTGCGTATCTTCTTCGCTGCGGTCATGAATACGGCGATATACGAGAGGCTTTAGAGGAAATTTTTTAATAATTTAGGGGGAGTAGTCATGGAAAAGATCAAAGTGGGGCTTGTATCTTTGGGATGTCCCAAAAACCTGTGCGACTCTGAAGGAATGCTGGCGCTTATCGATGAGGCCGGCTTTGACATCGTGGGCGACGCCGCCGAAGCGGACGTTATCGTCATAAACACCTGCGCCTTTATCGAGGCGGCGCAGAAGGAGGCCATTGACACCATTCTTGAGATGGCCGAGTATAAGAAAACCGGCAGTGCGCGCGGTCTTGTGGTGGCGGGGTGCCTTTCGGAGCTTTTCGAGACCGAGATACGCGAGCAGTTCCCCGAGGTGGACGCGTTCATCGGCGTGGGAAGCGGCGACGCGGTTGTAAGCGCCGTAAAGGCGGCTTACGCGGGAGAGCAGTACGACAGCTTCGAGGACAAGAACGACAAGGTGGCCGTTTCACAGAAGCGCGTGCTTACAAATCCCGGCCATTACGCATACATAAAGATTGCCGACGGCTGCGACAACATATGCTCCTACTGCCTCATCCCGGAGATACGCGGCATATTCAGGAGCCGCCCCGTGGAGGAGATAGTCGAGGAGGCGAAGATGCTTGCGGGCATGGGCGTAAAGGAGATAATCCTTGTGGCGCAGGACGTAACGAAATACGGCATCGACCTCTATAACGAATATAAGATACGCGACCTTCTGCCCCTGTTGAACGAAATAGAGGGCATAAAGCGCATACGTCTTCAGTATATGTACCCCGAAAGAGTACACGGCGACCTGTTGAAGGTAATGCGCGACTGCGACAAGGTGGTTCACTACTTCGACATACCGATACAGCATTCGGAGACGCGCATACTTAAGAAGATGGGGCGTCTCGGAAATCCCTACCGCCTTGAGATACTCTTTAACAACATAAGAAAAATGCTCCCCGACGCGGTGATACGCACAACGGTCATCACGGGATTTCCCAGCGAAACAGAGGAGGAGTTCGGGGCGCTTATGGCCTTCATAGAGAAGATAAAATTCGACCGCCTCGGCGCGTTCGCCTTCTCGCCCATGGAGGGCACCGACGCGTACCATATGCGCGCGCAGCTTCCCGACGACGTGAAGGAGGCGCGGGCGGCGGCCGTAATGGAGGCGCAGGCGAAAATTTCGCTTGAAAAGCTCAAAGCCCGCATAGGCACGTCGATGGACGTTATGGTGGACGGCTTCGACACGGAGATGAACCTCTACTACGGGCGCACCTACGGCGAATCGCCCGATGTGGACGGCCTCGTATACTTCGGCTCCATGGCTTATCCCAAGCCGGGAGACATCCTGTCCGTGCAGATACTCGACGCAAACGAGCACGATATGTATGGCCGCGACGCGGAATACGACCCCGACGAGGAATAGCATCAAAGCGCCCGAAAAGGGCGTGAGGAATTTGGAGTGATCGTCATTACAACGGCAAATAAACTTACCCTGTTCAGGATAGTACTTATTCCTGTTTTCATGATATTTTTCTATATTGCGAAGGAGTGGTCGTACTATACGGCCTGCGTTGTGTTTATCGTGGCGTCGATAACCGACTTTCTCGACGGATACATTGCAAGGAAGTACAATCAGGTGACCGACTTCGGCAAGTTCGCCGACCCCCTCGCAGACAAGCTGCTGGTGATTGCGGCGTTCATAGGCTTTGTGGACGCGTCCCTTTCGCCTGCGTGGATGGTCATGGTGGTAGTGGCGCGTGAGCTTATCGTTACGGCGCTTCGCACCGTGGCGGCGGCCGCGGGACGCATTATAGCCGCAAGCTACTTCGGCAAGATTAAGACCACGGTGCAGATGATAGCCATAATATATCTGCTTCTCTTCGGCTGGCGCGATTTTTATATCGGCGCGGTGAGCGTGAACCTTGTTCTTAACGTGGTCGTGCTCATAATTACCGTAGCGTCCGGCGTGGATTACATATACAAGAACCGGGAGCTTTTAAAAAAGGTAAAGTGACGCTTGCAATTTAATGAAATAATGTATATACTATAATATACTAAGCTTATATATTATAAAGGCGATGAACGAAAGAGTAACAGACGGACTTCTTTCACAAGAGAGTGCGCCCCCGTGGTGAAAGGCGCATAAAGCGGGCTGTCTGCGAAGTGCATTCGGGAGCCGGGCGGGCGAAATAACAGTAGTCCGTCACGTCTGACCGCGTTACAGGTCTTAGCCTAAGTTTTAAGTTATAAATCAGGGTGGAACCGCGGTATATTATGACCGCCTCTGTGTATTCAGGGGCGGTTTTTTTGTAAATAAGAAGGAGGCATACATAATGAAGGTATTCAATACGCTAACAAATCAAAAAGAAGAATTTGTGCCGATGGACAAAAACGAGGTCAAAATCTACGCCTGCGGCCCTACGGTATACAACTTTTTCCATATAGGCAACGCCCGCCCCTTTATCATCTTTGACACGCTGCGCAGATATCTTGAATATCGCGGCTACGGCGTAAAGTTCGTGCAGAATTTCACCGATGTGGACGACAAGATAATAAAGAAGGCGAACGAGGAGGGCATATCCTCCGCCGAGGTGGCAAAGAAGTATATCGACGAGTACTACATTGACGCGAAGGGCCTTGGCATCCGCCCCGCGACCGTCCATCCGAAGGCCACGGAGAACATTGACGCCATAATTGAGCTTGTAAAGACGCTCATAGACAAGGGCTACGCCTACGAGAGCGGCGGCGACGTTTATTACAGCACCCGCAAGTTCAGACCCTACGGCAAGCTTTCCCATCAGCCCCTTGACGACCTTGACATGGGCGCGCGCATCGAGGTGACCGACGTGAAGCGCGACCCCGCCGACTTTGCCCTCTGGAAGGCGGCAAAGCCGGGCGAGCCCTATTGGGAGAGCCCCTGGGGACACGGCCGCCCCGGCTGGCACATCGAGTGCTCCGCCATGGCGAACCGCTATCTCGGAAAGACCATAGACATCCACTGCGGCGGCAAGGACCTTGTGTTCCCCCACCATGAGAACGAGATCGCCCAGTCGGAAGCGGCGAACGGCGTGGAGTTCGCTCATTACTGGATGCACAACGGCTATATAAACGTGGACAATACGAAGATGTCGAAGTCTCTCGGAAACTTCTTCACCGTGCGCGACGTGGCCGAAAAATACGGCTACGAGCCGATACGCTTCTTCATGCTGTCGGCGCATTACAAGAGCCCCATAAACTACACCGCCGACACCATCGAGATGGCGAAGGCGTCGCTTGAGCGCCTCTACAACTGCAAGGAGAACATGGAATATGTCCTGAAGGCTCCCGTGGACGCAGAGCCCGACGAGCGCGACCGCGCATTCATAGACGGCCTTGCAAAGTTCAGAGACCGCTTTATTGAGGCCATGGACGACGACCTTAACACCGCCGACGCCATAAGCGTGATATTCGACCTTGTGCGCGACATAAACACCTACATGAACCTTGACACGAAGAATAAGACCGCCATAGAAGCGGCCAAGTCCATGTACGATGAGCTGTGCGGTGTGCTGGGACTCGGCGTTGCGGACAAGACGGCGTCCATAGACGACGAGGTGCAGGCGCTCATAGACGAGCGTCAGGCGGCGAGAAAGGCGAAGAACTTCGCCCGCGCCGACGAGATAAGAGACGAGCTCAAATCACGCGGCATAATCCTTCTTGACACGAAGGAGGGCGTTAAGTGGAAATACGAGAACGCATAAGC
>JAFOLN010000303.1 GCA_017419325.1 Clostridia bacterium | reverse complement strand
TCCTGTATACATTGAAAAAAGTTTTCCGAAGACTAATGAAAAAACTATTGAGTTTCGTAGTAAATAGGGGGACAGATAGGGAGAAAAACAGTCATAGAGGGCGGCGTGTCCGTCCTCTTTTTTCTTTTCCCGGTTATCCCGCTTCGGGAGGGCCTGTTATCCTTCACAACGGCAACCTAAGCAAACGGCTCCGTTTCGCGTCTGTCGTGATGAAAAAAGTGTAAAATTATGCTTCAAAAGAGGGCGCCTCGGCGGGGAAATATAATATATATGTATTTTTACGCAAAAAAAATAGCCAAATGCTATAAAAATGCATTGACATTTTAAAATTTAGGTGTTAAACTAATTAACTGCATATGTAGGTATTTGTTGAAGGGAGCACACTTGCCCTTACCCGTATTATAACGGACGGTTTTATATTTTGCAACAGTTTTTTTCAAAAAATTGTTGAAAATATATATAAAAAGCGGCAAATATGTCGAAAGGCTGTGTGCAGGCCTTCGGGTGCGCTGCATATCTGACGAACATCAACTAATTAACCGGGAATGGAGTGATGCGATCGTGGTTAAACCTGTGCAGTACGGAAATAACACGAGGATGAGTTTCTCTAAGATATCCGAGGTATTGAAAATGCCCAATCTTATCGAGATACAGAGAAATTCTTATGAGTGGTTTTTGGAGGAGGGGCTTCGTGAAGTATTTCGCGATGTATCTCCTATAATCGACTATACCGGTAACCTTGTTCTGGACTTCGTTGACTATACTCTCGACGAGGCTCCGAAATACAATATCGAAGAGTGCAAAGAGCGCGATACGACTTATTGCGTTCCCCTGAAGGTTAAGCTCAGGCTTGCCAACAAGGATACGGGAGAGATAAAAGAGCAGGAAATATTCATGGGCGACTTCCCCAAGATGACGCCCTCCGGCACGTTTATATACAACGGCGCGGAGCGTGTTGTGGTGTCTCAGCTCGTCCGTTCGCCCGGCATATATTATACAAAGGAGCAGGACAAGACGGGCAAGTATCTCTATGCCACCACCGTTATACCTAACCGCGGCGCATGGCTCGAGTACGAGACGGATTCCAACGACCTGTTCTTCGTCCGCATAGACAAAAACAGAAAGATACCCGTAACGGTGCTCATCCGCGCATTCGGCTTCGGCACCAACAAGGAGATACTCGATATCTTCGGAAACGACCCCCGCATTCTTGCAACGCTTGAAAAGGACACCACCTCGAATGTGGACGAGGGCCTTATTGAAGTATACAAGAAGTTAAGACCGGGCGAGCCGCCCACGACAGACGGCGCGCGTTCGCTCGTGAACAGCATGTTCTTCGACGCAAGAAGATACGACCTGTCGAAGGTGGGCCGCTATAAGTACAACAAGAAGCTGGCTCTGGGCAGACGTCTTGCGGGCAAGACCTTAAAGGAGACCGTAGTCGACCCCATGAGCGGCGAGATACTTGCCGAGGCGGGCGAGAAGCTTTCTGCCGAAAAGGCAATGGAGATAGAGCGCACGGGCGTGTCCCAGGTCATCCTCGACGTTGAGGGCGAGGAGGTAAAGGTCTTCTCGAACGGCATGGTAACGCTTACCGATTTCGTTGCCCCCGAAATCGCAGAGAAGCTTGAGATAACCGAAAAGGTGCGCTTCGACGTTTTAAGAGAAATACTTGATAAATATGAGACGGATGAGGACATTGAGACCGCGATAAAGGCGAGAATAGACGACCTCATTCCGAAGCACATAATAATAGACGACGTTATGTCGTCCATAAACTATCTTAACGCACTGGCATACGGCGTGGGCACCGACGACGATATCGACCACCTCGGCAACCGCCGTCTTCGCTCCGTAGGCGAGCTTCTGCAGAACCAGTTCCGCATAGGCTTTGCAAGAATGGAGCGCACCATCCGCGACCGCATGCAGACGCAGGAGATAGACACCATAATGCCGCAGGCGCTCGTAAACATCCGTCCCGTTGTGGCGGCCATAAAGGAGTTCTTCGGCTCCTCGCCGCTGTCGCAGTTCATGGACCAGACTAACCCGCTGGCGGAGCTTACCCATAAGCGCAGACTTTCCGCGCTGGGCCCCGGTGGTCTTTCCCGTGAGCGCGCAAGCTTCGAGGTGCGCGACGTTCACCACTCGCACTACGGCAGAATGTGCCCCATAGAGACGCCTGAAGGCCCGAACATCGGCCTTATATCCTACCTTGCGTCCTACGCCCGCGTAAACGAATTCGGCTTTATCGAGGCGCCCTACCGCAAGGTTGACAAGGAGACCGGCGTTGTTACCGATGAGATAGAATACATGACGGCCGACGTGGAGGATAACTACGTTGTGGCGCAGGGCAACGAGCCCCTTGACGAAGAGGGACGCTTCAAGCGTCAGATGGTAAACGCCCGCTACCGCGACGAGATACTTCTTATAAACCGCGCTCAGGTGGATTATATGGACGTTTCTCCCCAGATGCTCGTTTCCATCGCAACGGCGATGATACCCTTCCTTGAGAACGACGACGCGAACCGCGCGCTCATGGGCTCGAACATGCAGCGTCAGGCGGTGCCGCTTTTAAAAACGCAGGCCCCGATAGTGGGAACCGGCATGGAATACAAGGTGGCTGTTGACTCGTGCGTAACGCGCCTTGCAGGCGACGACGGCGTTATAGAGAGAGTAAGCGGCGACGAGATAGTCGTAAGGTTCGACTCCGGCGAGCGCGAGGTGCATAAGCTTCTTAAGTTCAAGCGCTCGAACCAGGGCACCTGCATAAACCAGCGCCCCATAGTGAACCGCGGCCAGCGCGTTAAGAAGGGCGAGGTAATAGCCGACGGCCCCTCCACCGACAACGGCGAGATGGCGCTAGGCAAGAACGTGCTCATAGGCTTCATGACGTGGGAAGGCTACAACTACGAGGACGCGGTTCTTATAAACGAGAAGCTGGTGCGCGACGACGTATATACCTCCATTCATATAGAAGAATATGAAATAGAAGCAAGAGACACGAAGCTCGGCCCCGAGGAGATAACGAGAGATATCCCGAACGTGGGCGAGGACGCGCTGAAGGATCTCGACGAGAACGGCATTATAAGAATAGGCGCGACTGTCCGCGCCGGCGACATCCTTGTCGTAAAGGTAACGCCCAAGGGCGAGACGGAGCTTACGGCGGAGGAACGCCTGCTTCGCGCCATCTTCGGCGAGAAGGCAAGAGAAGTGCGCGACACTTCCTTAAGAGTGCCCCACGGCGAGTCGGGCATAGTCGTTGACGTAAAGGTATTTACCCGCGAGAACGGCGACGAGCTTACCCCCGGCGTAAACAAGGTCGTCCGCGTTTACATCGCGCAGAAGAGAAAGATATCGGTAGGCGACAAGATGGCCGGACGTCACGGCAACAAGGGCGTTATCTCGCGCATACTCCCGCAGGAGGATATGCCATTCCTTCCCGACGGTACGCCCCTTGACATAGTGCTTAATCCCCTCGGCGTGCCTTCGCGTATGAATATAGGACAGGTGCTTGAGGTCCATCTCGGCTATGCGGCAAACAAGCTCGGCTACAAGGTGGCAACGCCCGTATTCGACGGCGCGAACGAGAAGGACATTGAGCAGCTCTTAAGAGAGTCGGGTCTTTCTCCCGACGGCAAGTCGATACTTTACGACGGACGCACGGGTGAGCCCTTCGACAACCCCGTAACGGTAGGCTATATGTACTTCTTAAAGCTTGCCCATCTTGTTGACGACAAGATACACGCACGCTCCACCGGCCCGTATTCGCTCGTAACTCAGCAGCCGCTCGGCGGTAAGGCTCAGTTCGGCGGACAGAGATTCGGCGAGATGGAGGTCTGGGCGCTGGAGGCATACGGCGCGGCTTACACGCTCCAGGAGATACTTACCGTAAAATCCGACGACGTTGTGGGACGTGTAAAAACGTATGAGTCCATCGTTAAGGGTCAGAACGTGCCGAAGCCGGGCGTTCCCGAATCCTTCAAGGTGCTTATAAAGGAAATGCAGTCTTTAGGTCTCGACGTCAGAGTGCTTGCAAAGGATATGCAGGAGATAGAGCTTAAAGAATCGCTTGACGACGATGATGAAACTGATGTGGCAGTAGCAGAGCTGGGCGATATGCGCGGCGTGGGAGACGAGCTGTTCCCGCAGGACGACTTCGACGCAGGCAATGACGCCTTTGACGACGATGATGAGGATGCGCAGGAGCTCGACTTCGACTCCATCGGCTTTACCACCGAGGAGCCGGAACAGAAGGAGCCCGCGCAGCAGGGTGAACTCAATTTTGACGATTGATAAACAGCCACACATGAGTGAGTTAAATGAAAATGACATGAAAAGGAGCGGTTCATTTGGATCACAATGTATTTGAAGCAATAAAAATCGGTCTTGCGTCCCCCGAAATGATCAGAGAATGGTCGAGAGGCGAGGTAAAGAAGCCCGAAACTATAAATTACAGGTCTTTAAAGCCCGAACGCGACGGACTTTTCTGCGAAAGGATTTTCGGCCCCACCAAGGACTGGGAGTGCCACTGCGGCAAGTATAAGCGCATCCGCTACAAGGGCAAGGTGTGCGACCGCTGCGGCGTTGAGGTAACGAAGTCGAAGGTTCGCCGCGAGAGAATGGGTCACATCGACCTTGCGGCTCCCGTGTCGCATATATGGTACTTCAAGGGCATACCGTCCCGCATGGGTCTCATACTCGATATGTCGCCCAGAATCCTTGAGCGCATACTCTACTTCGCGCTCTACGTCGTGACCGATCCGGGAGACACGCGCCTTGTAAAGAAGCAGGTGCTCACCGAGGCCGAATACCGCGACATGCGCGACAAATACGAGGACAGCTTCGAGGCCGGCATGGGCGCGGAGACCATAAAGAAGCTTCTTCAGGAGATCGACCTTGACGCGCTCTCCGAGGAGCTTAAGGCCGAGCTTAAGAACGCAACGGGTCAGAAGAAGATGCGTATCGTAAAGAGGCTTGAGGTGGTGGAGGCGTTCCGAATTTCCAACAACAAGCCCGAATGGATGATTCTCGACTGCATCCCCGTTATCCCGCCGGAAATCCGCCCCATGGTGCAGCTCGACGGCGGCAGATTCGCAACAAGTGACTTAAACGACTTATACAGAAGACTTATAAACAGAAACAACAGACTTAAGAAGCTTTTGGAGCTGGGCGCTCCCGACATCATCGTAAGAAACGAGAAGCGCATGCTCCAGGAGGCTGTTGACGCCCTCATCGACAACGGAAGACGCGGCCGCCCCGTAACGGGCCCGAACAACCGCCCCTTAAAGTCGCTTTCCGACATGCTTAAAGGTAAGCAGGGACGTTTCAGACAGAACCTTCTCGGCAAGCGCGTAGACTACTCCGGACGAAGCGTTATCGTCGTAGGCCCCGAGCTTAAGATTTATCAGTGCGGCCTTCCGAAGGAGATGGCGCTGGAGCTTTTCAAGCCCTTCGTTATGAAGCGCCTTGAGGACAGAGGCCTTGCAACGAATGTAAAGAGCGCAAAGAAAATGGTCGAGAAGGTGCGCCCCGAGGTATGGGACGCGCTTGAGGATGTTATCAAGGATCATCCCGTGCTTCTTAACCGTGCTCCCACGCTCCACAGACTTGGCATACAGGCGTTCGAGCCTATCCTTATAGAGGGCAGAGCGCTCAAGCTCCATCCGCTCGTATGTACGGCATACAATGCCGACTTCGACGGCGACCAGATGGCGGTACACGTTCCGCTTTCGGCAGAGGCACAGAGCGAAGCGAGATTTCTCATGCTCTCCGCGAACAACCTCTTAAAGCCGCAGGACGGCAAGCCTGTCACCGTGCCCACACAGGACATGGTACTCGGCTCCTACTACCTTACGGGCGTACGCGACGGCGAAAAGGGCGAGGGCAAGATTTTCTCCAGCGTAAACGAGGCAATGATGGCTTACAGCGAAGGCCTCATAACGCTCCACGCAAAGATTAAGGTGCGCGTGTTCAAGGAGATAGACGGCGTTATGCAGTCCAAGATAATCGACGCTACCATGGGCCGCCTTATATTCAACGAATTTATACCTCAGGATCTCGGCTTCGTTGACAGAAGCGACCCCGAAAAGCGCTTCGACCTTGAGATAGCGTTCCTTACCAGCAAAAAGAAGCTGGGCGAGATAATCGACAGATGCATAAGGATACACGGCCCCACAGAGACGGCCGAGGTGCTCGACAAGATTAAGTCCACCGGCTTTAAGTACTCGACCCGCGGCGCTATAACCATCTCCGTATCCGACATGGTGGTTCCGGACGAGAAGCCCGTACTCATCCATGAGGCGGAGGAGCACGTTGAGCGCATACAGCGCCAGTACGACCGCGGCCTTATAACGAACGAGGAAAGATACCAGCTCGTTATAAAGGAATGGGATAAGACGACGAAGAAGGTAACGAAGGCGCTTGAGGATAACCTTGACGACCTCAATCCTATCAACATGATGGCAAACTCCGGCGCCCGCGGCTCCATAAACCAGATACGTCAGCTTGCCGGAATGCGCGGACTTATGGCCAACACCGCAGGACGTACCATAGAGATACCGATAAAGGCAAACTTCCGCGAAGGCCTCAATATACTTGAGTACTTCATTTCCTCGAGAGGCGCAAGAAAGGGCCTCGCCGACACGGCTCTCAGAACCGCAGAGTCGGGCTACCTTACGAGACGTCTCGTCGACGTATCGCAGGAGGTAATCATAAGAGAGAACGACTGCGGCACCACCCGCGGCATAACGGTGTCCGAGATACGCGACGGCAACGAGGTAATAGAGAAGCTTAAGGACCGCCTCCCCGGCAGATTTACGTGCCACGACGTGTTCCATCCCGAAACGGGCGAGCTTCTTATCGCCGAGGGCGAGATGATAGACTACGCGATGGCCGAAAAGATAGCCGACGCGGGCGTAAAGAGCCTTGAGATACGTTCGGTGCTCGGCTGCAAGGCAAAGCACGGCGTATGCGCGAAGTGCTACGGCTCCAACCTTGCAACGGGCGGCCTTGTAAATATAGGCGAGGCAGTCGGCATCATAGCGGCTCAGTCCATAGGCGAGCCCGGCACGCAGCTCACCATGCGTACCTTCCATACGGGCGGCGTCGCAGGAAACGACATCACCCAGGGTCTTCCGAAGGTAGAGGAGCTGTTCGAGGCAAGAAAGCCGAAGAACCTTGCAATCCTTGCGGAGATCTCCGGTGAGGTCCGCATTGAGGAGATAAAGAAGACGCGCCACGTTATCATATTCAATAAGGAAACGGGTGAGGAGAGAGATTATCCCATCGCATACGGCTCGCGCCTCAAGGTGCTTGAGGGTCAGCAGGTCGAAGTGGGCGACGAGATAACCGAGGGCTCCGTAAATCCCCACGATATCCTGAAGGTAAAGAGCGCGGTAGACGTTCAGACTTATCTTATTCAGGAGGTACAGCGCGTTTACAAGATGCAGGGCGTTGACATAAACGACAAGCACATTGAGATCGTCGTTCGCCAGATGATGAAGAAGGTCAAGGTGGAGGACAACGGAGACACCGACCTGCTTTTGGGCTCGCTTGTAGATATAAGCGACTTTGAGACGGCGAACGAGGAGATAAGGGCACGCATCGAGGCAGGGGAGATAGACCTCCGCGAGGCGGTATGCTCGCCTGTGCTCCTCGGCATAACGAAGGCCTCGCTGGCTACGGATTCGTTCCTTTCGGCGGCGTCCTTCCAGGAGACGACCCGCGTACTCACCGACGCGGCCATAAAGGGCAAGATAGACCCGCTTATCGGCCTGAAAGAAAATGTTATAATAGGCAAGCTCATACCGGCAGGCACGGGCATGGCCATGTATAACGCAGGCATAGAAGTGGAAGAAGCGTAAGCAATAATAAAACGCCATGCGGCGGGGCGAACACCGATTTACAGTGCAAACCCCCGCCGCATTTGTGCTTTTTTACAAAATGAGCGGTTAAAATCACGCATATTCGTGATAATATAGTATTGCATTTTTCAAAAGCAAATGGTATCATTGACTAATGTGGGCGCTTGTTGTGATTTAAACCGACGCCTGCAAAGGAGAAAAATAAAATGCATAATTTTATTAAAGACGCAGTAAAGCCGATAAACGCCATATGCGGCATAAAGCAGGTCAAGAAGGCCTTAAAGAGCGGCGCGGTAAAGACGCTGTATATCGCATCGGATGCTGAGAAGAGACTCATCGCTCCGATAGTCGCGCTTTCGGAAAGCCTCCTCATCCCCGTCGTATGGGTGTCGTCCATGCGCACCCTAGGCAAAATGTGCGGCATAGACGTGGGCTGCGCGGCTGCGGCCACGGTGAATGCGTAAAGATACTTTGCTCAAACCGGGTTTTCCCGTTTTGATATAAAATCTTTAAGAAAGGAGGAAAAAAATGCCTACCTTTAACCAGTTAGTAAGAAAGGGCAGAGAGACTCAGATTAAGAAGTCTACGGCTCCGGCACTCCAGAGAGGTATGAACACCTTAAAGAAGCGTCCCATAGACCAGAGCTCTCCGCAGAAGAGAGGCGTTTGCACTACGGTTAAGACCATGACCCCGAAAAAGCCTAACTCGGCTCTCCGTAAGGTAGCGAGAGTAAGACTTACGAACGGCATCGAGGTTTCCTCGTACATCCCGGGCGTTGGCCACAATCTCCAGGAACACAGCGTTGTTCTTATCCGCGGCGGCAGAGTTAAGGACCTTCCCGGTGTGCGTTACCACATTATCCGCGGTACGCTGGACACCCAGGGTGTAAACGGCAGAATGCAGGCGCGTTCCAAGTACGGCGTTAAGAAGCCGAAGGCGTCCTCTAAGTAGGATACGCAAAACAACTCATACGCAAAGTGCAGGGTGTGCGTGATTGTCGATCCACCGCCCGGGCGGTACGAAGGCTGTACCGTGGGGGCGGCGGATCAACATTGACCTCACGAGCGCTTGCGGAAGCAAAGGGCTTTCGAGTACCTATGATAGCTTATTATTTTTAGAAGGAGGGAAGAATAGTGCCTAGAAGAGGTAATGTACCAAAGAGAGATGTTTTGCCTGATCCTATGTATAATTCAAAGATGGTAACCCGCCTTATCAACAACATCATGTATGACGGCAAGAAGGGCGTAGCGCAGCGTATAGTTTACGATGCATTCGATATCATCAAGGAAAAGACAAGCAGAGAACCTTTGGAAGTATTTGAAGAGGGCTTAAACAACATTATGCCCGTGACCGAGGTTAAGGCTCGCCGTGTCGGCGGTGCTACCTATCAGGTCCCGATGGAAGTACGTCCCGAAAGACGTCAGACGCTCGGTCTTCGCTGGCTCAGAGTTTACTCCAGAGCAAGAAGCGAAAGAACGATGGCTGAACGCCTCGCAAACGAGATCCTTGACGCAGTGAACAACACCGGTGCTGCAGTTAAGAAGAAGGACGATACTCACAGAATGGCGGAGGCCAACAAGGCATTCGCGCATTACAGATGGTAATCACGATTAAGCGGATTTGTTTGACCGCAGTATTGAAAGGAGAGGACATATGCCAAGACAGTTTTCACTTGAGATGACTAGAAACATTGGCATAATGGCCCATATAGACGCAGGAAAAACTACGACCACAGAGCGAATCCTGTATTATACGGGAAGAACGCACAAGATAGGCGAAACACATGAAGGCTCAGCAACTATGGACTGGATGCAGCAGGAGCAGGAGCGTGGTATAACCATTACCTCCGCGGCTACTACCTGCAGATGGCTTGACCATCGCATCAATATAATTGATACCCCGGGACATGTTGACTTTACGGTTGAAGTTGAGCGTTCACTCAGAGTGCTCGACGGTTCGGTTACTGTTTTCTGTGCTAAGGGTGGAGTTGAACCCCAGTCCGAGACTGTATGGCGCCAGGCCGATAAATACGGCGTACCCAGAATGGCATACATCAACAAGATGGATATCATGGGCGCTGATTTTTACAGAGTTGTTAAGATGATGCACGACAGACTGCACTGCAACGCGGTGCCGCTGCAGCTTCCCATTGGCGTTGAGGCTGATTTTAAGGGCATTATCGACCTTCTCGAAATGAAATCGTATATCTACTACGATGATATAGGCAAGGATATGCGCCTTGAGGACATTCCTGCCGACATGGTTGACCAGGCTGAGGAATACCGTTCCAACATGATAGAGGCAATAGCCGACGTCGATGATGATTTTGCAGAGCTGTATCTTGAAGGTCACGAGTTTACCATACCCGAGATAAAGACCGCTATCCGCAAGGCTACCATAGCAAATAAGCTTGTTCCGGTAGTATGCGGAACGTCGTACAAGAACAAGGGCGTACAGAAGCTGCTTGACGCAATAGTTGACTACATGCCGTCTCCGCTCGACATTCCGCCGATAAAGGGCATAGTTCCCTCGACGGATGAGGAGCAGGTCCGCCATGCAGACGACAAGGAGCCGTTCTCGGCGCTTGCGTTCAAGATAGCTACAGACCCCTACGTTGGAAAGCTCTGCTTCTTCAGAGTATATTCCGGTACGATAAACGCCGGCAGCGGCGTTCTCAACGCGACCAAAGGCAATAAGGAACGTATGGGACGTCTTTTACAGATGCATGCCAACGACCGAGAGGATATCCCCACGGTTTATTCCGGCGACATCGCCGCAGCCGTAGGTCTTAAGAACACCACGACGGGCGACACGCTCTGCGCGGAGAATGCGCCTATAATCCTTGAATCGATGGAATTCCCGGAGCCTGTTATAAGAGTTGCCATTGAACCCAAGACCAAGGCCGGTCAGGAAAAGATGGGCATTGCTCTTTCCAAGCTTGCAGAGGAAGACCCGACATTCAGAACTTATACCGACGAAGATACGGGTCAAACCATTATCGCAGGTATGGGCGAGCTTCATCTTGAGATAATCGTTGACAGACTCCTTCGTGAGTTCAAGGTTGAGGCAAACGTAGGCCGTCCGCAGGTTTCCTATAAGGAGACCATACGCAAGAAGGTTGACGTGGATCACAAGTATGCGCGTCAGTCCGGCGGTAAGGGCCAGTACGGTCACGTTAAGATCACCGTTGAGCCCAACGAATCGGGCAAGGGCTACGAGTTTATCAACAAGATCGTCGGCGGCGCCATCCCGAAGGAATATATACCGGCAGTCGATGCAGGTATACAGGGTGCAATGGAATCCGGCGTGCTTGCGGGCTACAATGTAGTTGACGTTATCGTAACGCTCTACGACGGCTCATACCACGAGGTTGACTCCTCCGAAATGGCGTTCAAGATCGCAGGTTCTATGGCGTTCAAGGAAGCCATGAAGAAGGCTGACCCCACGATACTCGAGCCTATAATGAAGGTCGTATGTATCGTTCCCGAGGATTATATCGGCGACGTTATCGGAGACCTGAACTCCAGACGCGGTCAGATACTCGGCTTTACCGCGCTCCCCGGCGCACAGCAGATCGAAGCAAACGTTCCGCTTTCCGAGATGTTCGGATATGCTACCGACCTTCGTTCGCGCACCCAGGGCCGCGGCCAGTACACTATGGAGCCCAGCCACTTCATAGAGGTGCCCAAGAGCATCCAGGAGAAGATCATCTCCGGCAAATAATTGATTTTACGGCTTTCGCAAAAATTCAAAAAATATGATTGATTTTTGCGGCAATAAAATATACAATAACCTATAGGTATAAAGAGAAAATTTATTTTATAAAGGACTTAAGGAGGATTAAACATGGCAAAGGAAAAATTTGAAAGAAATAAACCTCATGTAAACATCGGTACTATCGGTCACGTTGACCATGGTAAGACTACTCTTACGGCTGCCATCACGAAGGTTCTTGCTTTCAAGGGTCAGGCTCAGTACGAAGCATATGACATGATCGACAAGGCTCCCGAGGAGAGAGCAAGAGGTATCACAATAAACACCGCTCACGTTGAGTATGAGACCGACAAGCGTCACTACGCTCACGTTGACTGCCCCGGACACGCTGACTATGTTAAGAACATGATTACTGGTGCTGCACAGATGGATGGAGCAATTCTCGTTGTTTCCGGTCCTGATTCTGTTATGCCCCAGACAAAAGAGCACTTGCTCTTGGCACGCCAGGTTGGTGT
>JAFOLN010000043.1 GCA_017419325.1 Clostridia bacterium | reverse complement strand
TTATATGCACCTTTAGCTCAGTTGGTACGGCCTCCCGCAGGAGGTTGTGCCGAAGCGACCCGCCGAAGGCGGTGTAGAGCGGAGGCGAGCAACGACTTGCGATTGTGGAGCGGTAAGTTTCATAACGCAGGAACAAAGAAAGCTGATACGCACCTTTAGCTCAGTTGGTAGAGCAACTGACTCTTAATCAGTGGGTCCCGGGTTCGAGTCCCTGAAGGTGCACCAAAGAAGGGCGGAAGTCAGAGGTCAGAGAGCTCTGGCCTCGGGACGCCCGAAAGGTGAGCGACGTGGCCCGTTGGTCAAGCGGTTAAGACGGCGGCCTCTCACGCCGCAAACAGGAGTTCGATTCTCCTACGGGTCACCAAAAATTCAATATTGTATGTAATATGCGAGAGCATATGACATAGAAAAGCAGCCGGTGCTAATTACGATGAGGATCCACCCGTTCCCATTCCGAACACGAAGGTTAAGCTCATCAGTGCTGACGATACTTAGATGGCGACGTCTTGGGAAAATAGGTCTGTGCCGGCTTCTTTATTTAAGGAACACAAAGCTTTGTGTTCCTTTTTTGTTTTAAATAAAAAGACACGGCCGGAAGGCAACGCCTCCGACCGTGTTCATGCTTTATCTACTTCTTTACCGCCGTTTTTACCGCGGCGGCTTTTTCCTTTACCTTAAAGATTTCCGTCATCTTCACGACATACGGCACCTTCAGAAGAGCGCCGTAAAGCGCGCTGCCTGCCACTATGCCGAATATGCCCTGTGCCAGGTTCGATACCACCTCGGCCAGCGCTCCCGCGCCCAGGCCGAGGACAAATGCCGTAAATATGAGGTATCCCGTAACCATTATGGCCTCGGCCGCGATTGCGCCGATGATAACGCCCGTGCTTCGTCTGTTTTTTACCGCGCTCATGATTGCCGCTGCCGCCAGCGCCATGAGGCCTTTTATTATGAACGTAGCCGGTGCATATATCGCGTAGCCCGCGAATACGTCGGCAAGCGACGAGCCAATCGCCGCCGCGACGGCGCCCCATATGGGCCCGAGCAGGAACGCGGCAAGCAGTACCACCGCGTCGCCGGGGTTTATATAGCCGCCTGTGGGTGAAGGGATGCGTATCACCATCGTTGCAACGCAGACAAGCGCGGCAAACAGGCTGACCATGATTATTCTTTTGACCCTCGTATCGTTCATATTATCACCTCTTTTGATTACCTACTATGTTAATATGATTTAAAGGCTTTTTCAATATGTATTTTCACCTAATTTTTACAATCTGACGCAGAGTAATTGTCGCATTTGTAAAAAAGGCTGTTTCTTTGAACGCCTTGGCTTACTGATAAGCCCCATTGTACTTCTGTGTCCTCGGCGCTTATGATAAATTACCACGTTTTTGCCTGCCTGTCAATCGTTTTCCCCTCATTTCGACGGAGGCGGCACAATATATATGTACAAAATTATTTTATGCTACTATTTTTCCAAACTGCTGGATTTATTTTTTAATCGGTGTTATACTTTATTCAGTTTGATTTTGGAGGTCATTTCCTTGAGCAATTTACCCGAAGAAAACGGCGCGAACCGCGTGTACCACGCAAAGGCTACCGCAAGCGCCGTAAAAAAAGCCGACGCAGGAAAGCAGGCTTCAGCAGTGAAGCCCCCAAAGCGCGGCATGAAAAGATCCAGTAAAATAATTCTTATAGTCGTTATATGCGTAATAGTCGCTTTGGCGGCATTCATTGCCGGCCCGATACGTCTGTGGCAGTCCGAGGCTGTGGCAACGGGCGTCAAGTTCGGCGAGACCGACCTGGGCGGCATGACCGAGAGCGATATAACAAAGCTTGTCGACGATGTACAGCGCGGCATTGACACGTCGTCCATCGAGGTCGTTTCCCCTGATTCCGAGGCAAGCACCGTTATAAGCCTGAAGGATTTCGACGTGCATTACGACGCGGCCGATCTCTACAAGAAGGCTTATCAGTACGGCAGAATGGGCGGCGACAACGACCAGGGCGCGCTTTCCGCTATACTTGAGTATTACTCGATACGCTCCCACGGCGTATCGGTGGACAGCGACCTTACCTGCGACGCGGAGAAGCTTGAAACGCTGCTTTTAGACGTTGCCGGAGAGCAGGACATCGCTTCAAGCGAGCCCGCGTATTCCATAGTAGGCAGCGAGCTTGTCATCACCCCTGGCACCGACAGCAGAACGGTTGACGTGGCGGCTACCCGCGACGCCATCATAAAGAGCGTGCTTGAGCGCACCTTTGATAAGACGGCGACGGACGCGCAGCCCGAGAAGATCGAGTGCGTCATGACGACGGAGCAGGCGGCTCCCATCGATATCGACAAGATATATAAGGAAGTCGTATGCGAGCCCGAGAACGCGGCCATCGTGACCGACGCGAACGGCGTAAAGACGCTTAAAAAAGAAGTAATGGGCGTAAACTTTGACCTTGAGAAGGCCCGCGCCGAGATAGAAGCCGACCCCTACGGAGAGCATTCCATCCCCGTAACGCTGACCGCCCCCGCGGTTACCGCGGCAATGCTTGACACCGGCAGCTCGTCCTCATCCGGCGGCGGCAGCGGCATATTCAAGGATACGCTTTCCACCTTCTCGACCACGCTTACGAGCGTTGCGAACAGGTCGCATAATATACGACTTGCGGCGTCGAAGATAAACGGCAAGGTACTTAATCCCGGCGAGGAGTTCTCCTTTAACGGCACCGTAGGCCCGCGTACCGAGGCCACGGGCTTCAAGGAAGCAAAGATATACACGTCGAACGAGATCGTCGACGGCGTAGGCGGCGGCATATGCCAGGTGTCCTCTACGATATACGTAGCGGCGCTGAAGGTGCAGGATCTGACCATAACCCAGAGACGCAGCCACCGCTTCTCCGTGTCCTACGTTAAGCCCGCGTTTGACGCCACCGTTGCATGGGGCTCCATTGACTTCAGATTCAGAAACAACAGAAGCACCCCGATAAAGATAGAGTGCGGAGTCAGCGGCTCCACCCTTACGGTAAAGATACTCGGCACGAAGGCCGCAGGAGGCGAGCCGAAGTATGAGCTTTACTCCGAGACCTACGGCTCGACCCAGTATTCCGTTATAGAGCGCGTCGATTCGTCCGTTGCGGTAGGCTCTCAGAAGGTGTCCCAGTCGGGTCAGAACGGCTTCTCAGCAACGCTTTACAGAACGGCCACGTACCCCAACGGCACGAAAAAGACGACAAAGATAAACGATACTACATATTCGCCTGTCAATAAGATAGTGCTTGTAAATCCGGGTTCGTCCGCGCCCGCGCCTGCACCTGCTCCCGAACCGGAGCCCGCACCCGCGCCCGAGCCGGAGCCCGAGCCTCAGCCCGCACCCGAGCCCGAACCGGAGCCTCAGCCCGAGCCCGCTCCCGCACCCGAGCCGGAGCCCCAGCCCGAGCCTGCGCCCGAACCTGCGCCGGAGGCCGATAATTCGACTCCGCCCGAGTGGCTTGCGGAATAATACGGTAAAGACCGAGACCCGCCTTTTTAAAAAAGGCGGGTCTTTTATGTGATTTGCTATTGATAGACGCGGCGGTTTTGTGTTATCATATCTCATGTGCAAAAAATTTGAATTCGAGGGAAAACAATGAATACTGACGAAAAAAACGACTCACTTATGAAAACGAGGTTCAAATACCTCATCTTTTGCGGAATTTTGCAGATACCCATCGGCGTGAGCATGATATGGGGCATATTTCAGCCCTACGTCATGGACCTTACGGGCTGGGACGTTGACACCGCGGGAGCCGCGTACCCCATCGCCGTTATCATGTTCGTGCTGGGCGGCATAATAAGCGGCAAGCTGCAGGAGCGGTTCGTGCCCCGCGTCGTGGTGCTCATCTCGGGCGTAATGATGGGCGCGGGCTGTGTGCTGGCCGCCTTCACCCCGTTTGACATGCCGGTGTTTTTCTATATCACCTTCTCCGTCATATGCGGCCTCGGCTGGGGCATATCATACAATCAGGCCATCGCGCTGTCACAGAAGTGGTTCTACGACAAGCGCGGCTTTGCCGGAGGCGTCGTTGTGGCGGCGCTGGGCATCGCCGCAATGATAACAACGCCCATCGCAAGCGCGCTGTTTACGCATTTCAGCTTTAAGCTGGCGTTCATCTTCTGGGGCGCCATATTCCTCCTTGTAAACATTGTTTCCGCCATATTCATAAAGAACCCGCCCGAGGGCTTCGGAAAGGACAAGGGCGGCGACTCGGCGGCCATACTCAGCGCGAAGCAGTATACGCCGGGCGAGATACTTAAAACGCCTCTCTATTACATACTGTTTTTATGCATGTTCTGCGCCTGCATCTCGTTCTATATAATAAACCCCGTCTGGGCGCTGATAGGCGAGGGCAAGGGCGTTGACATGACGCTTATCGTGACGGGCATGATGATAGCCTCCATCGCAAATTCGGCGGGCCGGCTCGTGGCCTCCACGCTGTCCGACAGAATCGGGCGAAAGTTCACCGTACTCATTCTCTACATACTCATATGCGCCGCGTGCCTCGGCATGTGGAAGCTGCCGGGGCTCTGGATAATACCGTCCTTCTCCCTCGTATGCTTCTGTTATGGCGGCTTTTTGGCCACGTTCCCGGCCATCACCACCGACTACTACGGCGTAAAGCACGCGGGCACGAATTACGGTCTCGTAATGATAGGCATGGGCGCCGCGTCGGTCATCTCGCTTGTGATAGCGTCGGCCTTCACCCGCGCCGACCTGCCCCTCGACATGCGCTGTCTCCCCGCGGCGATTATTGCCGTACTGGGCGTGGTGTTCTCGCTTATGCTTAAGAGCGTGAAGACGAAAAAGAAGGAAAAATAAGAAGAAAGCTTTAATCGGCTGCCGCGAAAGCGGCGGCCGTTTTTTTCGTTATGGGAGATTTGGGCGGGAGAGACCTTAAAAAGATGTGAAGCGGCGGCAAAAGTTTACGATTTTCGGCTTATTATTGCCTTATTCGGAAGAATTGTGGTACTATGGTGTTGTATACACGGCTTAAATTGGCAATAGGGCAAAAATACCCCTAAAAAAGACCCCGAAAATATAAGAAACGAGGCGATGAACGTGAAAAAGAAGCTGATAAGCCTTATTCTCGCACTTTGCATGGTATTCGCCATGCTGCCCGTTGTGGGATTGGCCGGCACGGATAACGTCAATGAAAGTGACAAGGCTTTTGCAGTGACCGGGGGCAGTATTTATTATCGTGTGTGGGACGGCGAGATAACTATAACCGGTGCCGATGAAACCATAACGGCGGCGGTCATGCCGTTCAATATAGATGGAAAGCCAGTGACGGACATAGGCAGCAGTGCGTTCGGGAACTGCACCGGACTTACATCCGTGAGTATCCCTTCGAGCGTGACGTACATAGGTCACTATGCGTTCGAGAATTGCACCGGGCTTACATCCGTGAATATTCCTTCGAGCGTAACGACCATAGAGCGCTATGCGTTTTCGGGCTGCACCGGTCTTACGTCGGTGAGTATCCCCTCGGGTGTGACGAGCATAAGCTGCTATGCGTTCGAGGGCTGCAGCGGCCTTACGTCAATAAATGTGAGTGAATTTAATTCGGTCTATTCGTCTGACGAAGGTGTTGTATTTACCAAAGACAAGAAAGGGCTTATACTTTTCCCGGAAGGCATATGCGGTGAATATACAATACCCGAGGGCGTGACTTCCATAGGCGAAGCAGCGTTTACGGACTGCATCGGGCTTACGTCTGTGACGATGCCCGAGGGCGTGACGAGCATGGGCTGGAGCGCGTTTGCGGGCTGCACCGGACTTACATCGGTGAGAATTCCTTCGAGCTTGACGAGGATAAGCGTCGGTGCGTTTGCGTCCTGCAGCGGTCTTACATCTGTGACGATACCCGAGGGTGTTATGAGCATAGACGGTCACGCGTTCGACGGCTGCAGCAGTCTTACATCGGTGGATATTCCTTCGGGCATGATGTACGTAAACGAATGGGCCTTCAAGGGCTGCAGCGGCCTTACGTCTGTGACGATACCCGAGGGTGTGACATTCATAGGCGGCAATACGTTCGAAGGCTGCAGCGGGCTTACATCTGTGTATATTCCTTTGAGCCTGACTTACATAGGCAGCGGTGTGTTTAATGGCTGTTACAGTCTTACAGATATATATTATGCAGGCACCGAAGAGCAGTGGAAAAAGATAAAGGGCATAGCTTCCGAGTACGGTTATGCCGCTATCCGCTATAATTACGATCCGAACGCGCGCACGGATTATGCCACCGGAGAACGCATAGCGTTTCAATGCGAGGGCGATACCCTCACCGTCTCCGGCGACGTATCTCCGGCCTCGCCCGTATATATCGCGCTATACGACGCAGACGGCAGGATGACAGCGGTTTACGTTTTGGACGCGCCCGGCTCTGTCGACGTGGGCGGCGGAGCCGCGGCGAAGCTGATATGGATGAACGCAGCGGGATTCACCCCGAAAAGCGAATGCGTGGAATTTGAGTTAAATTAAGCGATAAAACAAAAATCGGCGCGGTCGGACTGACCGCGCCGAAGGGCTGTATTGCTCGGTGTGAACCTCGCGCGACTCTTGAAATACTTTATTATCCCATCTTTGCCGGATATGCGGCGGGGTGGGGAACGGGAGGCGGTTTTATGAAGAAGATACTTAGCCTTATCCTCGCGCTTTGCATGGTATTCGCCATGCTGCCCGTCGTAGGCGGCGCGGCAGATGTTGTGAGAAGCGGCTCGTGGGGCGACGGTGGCACGTGGACGCTCGACTCGGACGGCACGCTCACCGTAAGCGGCGAGGGCGAGATGACGGCGGAATCATGGTATATTTTTTCGAACGATATTTTGGACGGTATTAAGGCGGTCGTTATCGAAGAGGGCGTGACGAGCATTGCCGACAATGCGTTCTATGGCATCACGGCGATCAAAACGGTCTCGATACCCTCGACCGTTACGTTCATAGGCAAAAACGCGTTCTACGGCTGCACGGGGCTTACGTCGGTGAGCATTCCCGCGAGCGTTGAAACAATAAGAGACGGCGCGTTCTACGGCTGCACCGGCCTTGAATCGCTTACGATAGCTGAGGGCGTTCTTACCATCGGCAATGAAGCGTTTCGCGACTGTGAAAGCCTTAAAGAGGCCGATATTCCCTCCGGCGTGACGTCCATAGGCGAAGGCACGTTTCGAGGATGCAACGCCCTTTCGTCGGTCACGATACCGGACGGCGTGACGTCCATAGAAAAATACACGTTCTATGACTGCGACAGTCTTACGTCAGTGATTATCCCCGACAGCGTGACGAGCATCGGACACGGCGCGTTCGTGTCCTGCACGAGTCTTTCGTCCGTAAGCATCCCGCCGACGGTAACGAGCATAGGAGACAATGCCTTCGGCGTATGCGAAAGCCTGCAAAGCGTGAGTATCCCGAACAGCGTGACTCATATAGGCGAAAGAGCCTTTCGGGGCTGCATCGGCCTTTCGTCGGTCACAATCCCCGACGGCGTGACATCCATAGGCGAGGCCACGTTTCGCGGCTGCACGGGGCTTAAGTCGGTGTCGATACCGCAAAGCGTCACAAGCATAGGGAAAGAAGCGTTCTACGGCTGCAAAAGCCTCGCATTTGTGAACATCCCTTCGGGAGTTTCGGATGTCGGCGACAGCGCGTTTAAAAACTGCAGCGCTCTTGCGGCGGTGACGATTGAGCAGGGAGTCGAGAGCATAGACATCAATGCGTTCTATGACTGCGAGAGCCTTACAACGTTTGTTCTGCCCGCAAGTGTCAGGAGCATCGGCTTCTGGGCGTTCGGCTTCTGCTACAGCCTCACCGACGTATACTACGGCGGCAGTAAGGCCGCGTGGGACAGGATGCACATCGGAAGCAGCAATACAAGCTTCACGAACGCCGCCATTCATTACGGCAGCGCCCCGGCCTTACGAAGCGATCCCGAAACGGGTGAGATTATATCCGCCGTCCGCGAGGACGCGGCCGCCGCCATGTCCGGCGATGTGTCGGCATCCTCGCCCGTGTTCGTCGCCCTGTACGATGAAACAGGGAAGATGATATCCGTAAAGAAGCTGACCTCGCCCTCGTCCATAGACGTAAGCGGCGGAGCCTCGGCTAAGCTGATATGGATGAACGCAGCGGGATTCACCCCGAAAAGCGAATGCGTGGAATTTGAGTTAAATTAAGCGATAAAACAAAAATCGGCGCGATCAGACTGACCGCGCCGAAGGCTTACATCACATCAATAGGACTTGCCCCAGATTACCATGGACTTTGCGGGCTTGCCGCAGCATACGCAGGTGTCGGAAAGGTGCTTCTGCTCAAAGGGCATGCAGCGGGACGAAAGACCCACTTCATCCTTTATCTTCTCCTCGCA
>JAFOLN010000302.1 GCA_017419325.1 Clostridia bacterium | reverse complement strand
GGGGCTTTAAAGGACAACTACCTCTCCCACGTCATGCCCTACGACGTGACGGAGCTTGACGCGACGGACGACCTTTTCGACCCGAAGCACGTTATCTTAAAGTCGCAAAGCGCACTTGCGGAAAGGTTCGGCGTTATGGCCGCCCATTATCTTACGGGAGGCTCCACGCTGGGCATTTACGGCGCGCTGTCGCTTTCGGCGCGTCCCGGGAGCCGCGTCATACTCGACCGGGGCTGCCATAAGAGCGTTATAGACGCGGCGGTGCTTTTGGGGCTTGTGCCCGTTTTCCTTCCCGCGCAGTACGGCGCGGAGGGCGCGCTCGTGCCGCCGTCTCCCACTGATGTATACGCCGCGCTGGAGAAGCATCCCGACGCCGCGGCCGTCGTTATAACGAGCCCCACGTATTACGGGCTCTGCGCCGCAATTGAGACGATACACGCCGTGACCGACGCGGCGGGGGCGCAGCTAATAGTTGACGCCGCCCACGGCGGCAACATGCTTTTCATGAACCGCCTGCCTCTCCCGGCCGAGTTCACCGTGGTATCGCTCCATAAAACGCTGCCCGCCTTGACCGGCGCGGCGGTGCTCTTTTCAAACAGGTACCCGTCGGAAGAGATAACGAAGCGGCTCTCGCTTTTTTCCACCTCAAGCCCCTCCCATCTTATACTCGCGTCGGCGGAAAAGTGCGTGTCCTTCATGGACAAAGAGGGACGCGAGGCGCTATATGAGCTTGCGGAGAGGTGCGCGTATTTTACCGCGTGGCTCGACGTGTCCACGCCGTTTACACATATAGAGGAGGCCTCCTCCGACATAACGCGCATAGTCATACATACGGGACGCACGCTTATGAGCGGACACGCGCTTTACGACGCGCTTTCGGACGAGTTCGGCATCGTCTGCGAGATGGCGGACGATGAGAACGTGGTGCTCATACCGAGCGTTCTTAATCCCGCGTCGGACTTTGACGCGCTTCAGTCGGCGGTGCTTAAGCTGAGCGCGCGGGCGCACAAGCGTCCCGTCCGCGTTTCTGTGGCTGCTCCCCCGGAGCCCGTTTTCAGGATGGACATGCGGGAGGCGTATTTTTCCGACAGGGAGTACGTAAGCCCCGCGTCGTCAAAGGGGCGCATATCATGCGAGACGCTCACCAAATATCCCCCGGGCATACCGTATCTTATGCCGGGACAGGAAATCGGCGAATACGAGGCCGCGATCATGGCGCGGCAGGGCGTCGGGAAGGTGTCGGTTGTAAAATGATGCTCGACGGCTTTTACGGAAACACGGCTTTGAAAAATCGGCTTAAGGCGTCCATCAAGGCTGGCACTCTTTCGCATGCGCTGCTCATCGAGGGCGAAAAGGGGCTGGGCGTCGGTTTTCTGTCGCGCCTCATCGCGGCAAGCGTGCTCTGCGAGCGCGGCGGCTGCGGCGAATGTCTGTCCTGCCGCAAGGCGATGCGCTCCATCCACCCCGACATTATAACGCTTGACAGGCAAGGCGAGGCCATAAAGGTGGACGACATACGCTATATCGGCGAAACGGCGGCGTTCTACCCAAACGACGCCGAACGGAAGGTATATATAATAAAGCACGCGGAGAAGATGAACGCGGCCGCGCAGAACGCGCTTTTAAAGCTTCTTGAGGAGCCGCCCTCCTTCGTTACGTTCATCCTCTGCACGGAAAACAGATATAAACTGCTTGACACCGTGCTCTCGCGTTGTGTATGCTTAAAGGTGTACCCTGTGAGCGCGGATGAGGTGACAAAATACCTTACGTCTCACGAGGGCATGAAGCCCGCCGAGGCGCAGAGCCTTTCGGAGCTTTCCTACGGCTTTATAGGGCGCGCCCTCACGCTTCAGGGGAAGCGTGAGCTTAAGCGCGACTCCGAACGGCGCGAGTTCTGCCTTGAATTTTCGGAAACGCTGTGCTTCGGGCGTGAATACGACTTTTTGAAGCTTTCAAAGCGGTTCACCTCGGAGCGCGACAAAATAAAGAAGGAAAACGAAGACCCCGCCCTCATGTTCGATATGACGGAGCGGCTCCTTTCGGACGTGCTGCACGTTTTGAGGGGCTTCCCCGTTTTGTCGTACTCATCGGAGCGCGAGCGTCTTTTAAGGCTTGGCGGACGCCTTACGGAGCAGAAAATATCGCGGCTTTACATGCTCTGCGAGGACGCAAAGCAGCAGATATCAAGAAATATAAATTTTAACGCATGCATAAATACTTTTCTTGTGCGTGCGTGGGAGGCAATAAATGATTGAGATAATCGGAGTAAGATTCAGACCCGTCGGCAAGATATATTATTTTAATCCCGCCGGCATGAAGATGGATAAGGGCGCCAAGGTCATCGTGGAAACGGCGCGGGGCGTGGAATACGGCGAGGTGGTCATACCGAACCGCGAGATAGAGGACTCTAAGGTCTCCTCTCCCTTAAAGCCAGTTATAAGACCGGCGACGGAGCGCGACGACGCACATCTTAAGGAAAACTTCGCCCGCGCGAAGGAGGCGTTTAAAATATGCGAGAAGAAGATAGCCGATTACGGCCTTGAAATGAAGCTAATCGACGCGGAGTATACTTTCGACAACAACAAGATACTCTT
>JAFOLN010000042.1 GCA_017419325.1 Clostridia bacterium | reverse complement strand
TTTCGGGTTCGCTTGCCGCGCCGTTTTACTATGTGATAATAATAATGCAGTTCTATCTTCTCATGCCGCTCTGGGTGTGGATAATGCGGCGCGTGCCATTTTATCTTTCGTTTGCGGCGTCGCTCTTTATCTGGTTCGTAATGGAATATTACCCAGACATGACGGCGGCGCTTGGGATAGATTTCCCCTACGGCGACAGGATATTCCCGACATATATAGTATTCTGGGTGCTGGGGCTTTACGCGGGCAAAAATTACGAAAAAACTGTCGCGCTTCTAACGGCGAAGCGGTGGGACAAGATAGCCTGCGTTGCGCTGATACTCATTTACGCGTGGATATACTATATTAAGCTTTTAGGGCGCACCGTGCCCCTCGATACGCTGAACATAAAGCTCATAGCCGACGTTCTGTCGATAATAGTGCTTTCGTATATCGGGGTAAAGCTTACGGGGGCCCACAGGATAGTGGGGAAGGTGTTCTCCGCGCTTTATAAAAGCTCGTTTTTCGTGTTCCTCTCCCACAGCCTGTTTCTTACAATAACGGACAGACTGCTTTTTGAGAACCACATAACGAGGCTTTCCCAGGTGCTTGGCATACGCGCCCTCGTGTGCTATACGGTGCCGTTCATAATATACGGCGTGTGGAGCCTTATAAAGCGGGCGGTGAAAAAAGCCGCGTGATACGGGCGTTTTTCCCCGATGTTAATATGCGTTGCTTGAACGCGCCGGCCCGGGGGAGCATACTTAAAGCGAAGAAAGGAGAGGAGATTATAAATGTTTTCCGATAACCTGAAGGCTTTAAGGAAGAAAAAAGGCTTTACGCAGGAGGAGCTTGCCGTAAGGATAAACGTGGTAAGGCAGACGGTGTCAAAATGGGAGAAGGGGCGTTCGGTGCCCGACGCCGATATGCTTTTAAGGATTTGCGAGGTGCTGGAAGTGAGCGCCGAAGAGCTTCTCGGAGGCGAGACGAAAACGGAGGAGAAGCGCGACGAGGTGGTGTGGCAGCTTGCAAGGATAAACGAGCAGCTTGCCGTAAGGAACCGCCGGGCGAGAAGGATATGGCGCGTTGTCGGCATAGTACTTATTTCCATAGTCGTTATAATCGCCGTGCTTTTCCTTCTCAATATGCACATGCCCCGAAGCGGAGCTGAGCGCATCATATCACAGCAGGACGCGGGCGATATGGAATACGAAACTGAGGGTATAGCATTAAAGGAAGCGGGCTTTGCTAAGAACGGCGGCAGAGTCATGTCCATAGCCGAATACCCCGAATAAAAGAAGAAGTGCCCTTTCGCTTTATGACCTTAAGCGGAGGGGCACTGTTGTTTTTTTCGGAAAAATATTTTACCGCGATAAAGCCTGTCACTGTCTTTACAACATATTTTCTTTGTAGTACAATAACTATATGTATAACGTTTCCCATGCAAAAATTGTATAAAATCATAAAACCTTAAATAATCGCATAAAACACGGAGGAAGAAATGATAACACTCGGTATTGACATCGGTTCGACCA
>JAFOLN010000301.1 GCA_017419325.1 Clostridia bacterium | reverse complement strand
ATCTCCATAGTCGCCGCTTTGTGCGCCGTGAATATTAGCGGGCGCGTAAGGGACTATCTCATACCGAGCCACGCCTCCGCCGAGCGCGGATACGCATATGCGGCGAAGGCTCTGGGCATAAGACCGTTGTTCGACCTTGACATGCGCCTTGGCGAGGGAAGCGGATGCCCTCCCGCGTTTGCGCTGCTTCGCGCCGCCTGCGAGGTGCAAAGAAGCATGGCCACGTTTGAAGAGGCGGGCATAGACGACGGATATCTTGACGAGATACGGCAAGGCAAATGAAAAACGGAGGGAGCCTATGGGCAGGCTTTTACTTATAAAAGGAGAAAACGACAGCGGGAAAAGCGCGTATGCCGAAAAGATCGCGGCAAAAGCCGCCCGTGAGCGTTATTATATCGCAACGATGATACCCGTGACCCGGGAAAACCGGATGCGCATAGAAAAGCACAGACGCGCCCGGGAGGGTATGGGATTTAAAACGCTGGAGCTTTCGTATTCTGTGGGTGAGGCCGACGTTTCGCCCCGGGGTGCGGTGCTTCTGGAGGACGTGTCTAACCTGCTTGCAAACGTCATGTTTGAAAAGGGCGGCGGCGCGGACGAGGTTTATCGCGACATACTTTCGCTTGGAGAGCGGTGCGGCGTTCTCATAGCCGTCACCATTTCCGGGATAACCGGAAGCTTTGACGAAGAGACGGAGGGGTATATAAGGGCGCTTGATTTTTTAAACAAACGGCTCTTTGACGCGGCGGACGCCGCGGTCGTAATGAAGGACAAAAAACCTGTATATATTAAGGGGCGCGAAAATGATATTATTTAAAGCATTTCTTACTGCGTTGTCAACATACAGCGTGATACCCGTGCGTCAGTCGGACTTTGACGGGCGGGCGATGAAATATGCCATATGCTTCTTCCCGGCGGTGGGAATCATTATAGGCATAGTCATAATGATATGGTACAGGATATCGGGCGCGGCGGGACTGAGCGGCGTGATATTTGCCGCCGCGGCCACAGCCTTGCCCATCGTTATAACGGGGGGCATACATCTCGACGGATATATGGACACGGTGGACGCGCTCTCCTCCCACATGCCGAGGGAAAGAAAGCTTGCGATAATGAAGGACGCGCATACGGGCGCGTTTGCTGTAATATACGTTTGCGTATATCTTCTCATTGTATTTGCGCTTTTTTATGAGCTGTACATTCGCGGCGCGGCAGGGTATGCGTGTCCCGCCTTTGTATTGTCGCGGGCGCTTTCTGCGTTTGCGGCGCTGAGGCTTCCGAACGCAAGGCGCGGCGGCATGCTTGACGCTTATACCGGAAACGCGGAAACGACGAAGGCGGCGGCCGCGGCGCTTATAACGGCGGCCGCGGTATGCGTCATAATGATAATATCGTCGCCGCTGTCGGGCATTTTCGCCGTCGCATTTTCAGCGGCGTGGCTCATTTTATACAGTGAGCTTGCCATGCGCCTGTTTGGCGGCGTGACGGGGGACACGGCGGGATTTTTCCTTGAGATAAACGAGCTTTTGTGCCTTACAGGCGTGCTTTTGGGTGCGGTGATAAGATGAAAGATTTGATATTTATCCGCCACGGCGCGACGGCGGGCAATCTTGAAAGGCGCTACATCGGACGCACCGACGAGCCGCTCTGCCCCAAGGGCATAAAGCAGGTGATGAGACTGAAAGAGCGGGGGCTCTCTGCCGATTTTGTTTTTTCAAGCCCGATGCGGCGGGCTCTCGAGACGGCGAAGCTTTTGTTTCCAAAGAACGAGCCTGCGGTCTTTTACGGCTTTCGGGAAACCGACTTCGGCATATTTGAGGGGAAGACGGCGGACGAGCTTTCCGGCTCGACCGAGTACCGCGCATGGGTGGAATCGGGCTGTCTTTCTACAATACCGGGAGGTGAGAGCATCGAAAGCTTAAAAAAAAGATGCGTTAAAGCCTTCGACGAGGCACTAAACTCCGTGACGGACGGCGAGACGGCGGCGTTCGTTGTCCATGGCGGCGTAATAATGGCCATACTTGAGGCGCGGGCCGTACCGAAAAGGAACTTTTACGCCTATCACATAAAAAACGGCGAATATATACGCGGAACATATAAGGACGGGACAATATATCTCGGATAAAAACGGCGGCGAAGAAATTCGCCGCCGTTTAAGTATTCAATTTATGAAATGCGAAACCTGCCCCGAAAGCCGCGTTTACTTACTCGTCGTCGTTATCGATGCCCAAAAGGATATCAACGGCATGACGCACCTTCGGATTGTCTCTGTATGCGTAAACAATATTTCGCTCATGCTCGGTAAATTCGTCTTCGGTAAGCCTTACGTCAAGAAGGTCGCTTGGCGACACGCGAAGCGCCCTGCAAAGATCCGACAGCATATCGGCGTCGGGGCGGTTTATGCCCTGCTCCCAGTTCGATACTCTGCTGCTTGTTACATTAAGCATCTGCGCAAGCTGCTTTTGCGTCAGACTGCGAGATTCACGGTATTTTCGTATTCTGTCACCTATTTCATATTTCCGCAATCCGAAATCACCTCTCATGATTTCATTATACCTTAAAAAACAAGAAAGTAAAGGAAACAAATTTAGAAAAACTGTAAAATGCACTTGAAAGTACAGAATAACTGTGATAATATAGCATTAAATACAGAATAACTTGAACGGCAAGGTGATGCTATGAAGGTGTACGAGAAGGTACGTGCCTATATTGATGAACATGGGCTGACACATATTTGTGTTGCACGAAGATCGGGCATACCGCCGAACGCTTTCAATGATATCCTTTGCGGCAGACGGACGCTGTATGCGGATGAGCTCAGGGTCATCTGTCTTGCGCTGAACGTAAGCCCCGAGGTGTTTATAGACATAAGGCGCGAGGGCGGAAAAAAATCGGCGCGTAATGATATAAAAGCATAACGTATGAAAATGCGTTTGGTTTTCCGATCGGAGGTGAGGTATATGTCATATCATGACGGCAGCGGGGGAGGTCTTCTTGGCTCGGTATTGCTGTTTGCGGCAAACGCGGCGCTGAGAAGCAGAGCATCCCAAAAAGCAGACAGGCGTAACGAAAAAACCGACCTTTTGGGAAGCACCGTCTGTCAGTACGGGAAAAAGGATGAAAACGGCTTCAGGCAGTCCTGCGCAGGATGTCTTGTACGCAGATACTGCACTCGGGCGTAAAGCATCTTATAAAAAAGTGTGGTCGTGCGAGTCGTGAAGGGAGGTGAAAAAATGAATAATTACAAGATAGCTTTCTATGTAAACAGCACAAAAACCGAACAGACAGTAAAGGCAAACTCGCCTTCTGAGGCGCAGAATCTCATAAAGGCGCAGTATCCCAATTACAAGATAAGAATTATAACTACTACGAAATTATAATTGCTTTTTTAAAAGCGATGCAAAAGGTCGTCCGGGTCTGCGCTCATTTTTTGGCGCGGGTCGGAGGTGCCGTTATAATGGAGGTGTCCAAACATGGGTTTATTTGGAAAGTATATAGACGGAGCAAAGAAGGCGGGAAAGGAATATAAGGATAAAGCGGCAGAAAAGGCGTCAGCGACAAAAGGATATGTGCCCGCGCCGAAATTCGACCTTATGACGAGTATTCCTAAGGAGACCGAGGACAACGCCGCGCTTGTTAAAAAGACGGGTAAGCCGGAGGGAATCGAAGTCCGGCTGAAACTGTTCGGAGAGGTCATAGAAATACCCGCCGAAGCCGATCTTTTTAACAAATATAAAGATCTCTTCAGCGCGCTGGCCCGTCAGTGCGCGAAAGCGGCGGCGGAAAAATACGCCATGAAGGTGCATGATTACAGAAGCTTTATTGAGGAGTTTCCCGAGATTTACGATGAGTTCCTTTATCCCGTGATAAAGTGCGCGATGGATATTTTATTCGCGGAAAATGTATTTTCCGTTTCGCTTCCGGCCTTTACTGCCATGCATAAAGAGAAATATCATCGGGGCATCGACGGCTATACGGCCATGTTGTCCGCCGGTGAGCAAGCCACTGAGTCAAACAGAAACGGACTGTCGACTATGCTCGTTTCAACGGCGGTGGAACAATACAAGCAGAGAAACGCCGGAGGGATGTTTGGCGATCTGCAGGGGCAGCTTGCAGACTCGATTGTCAGCCGACATAAAGCGAGGATCGGTATTTCGTCAGAGCAGGAGCAGACCTTGTTCGACGCGCTCGACGCAGCGGAGCTTATGCATTGCTCCGCCGCCGATTATATGCTTGTCAGCGTTACGCTTTTGGAGATACTCACCCAAAGCGGCACAGAGATAGAGGCGCCGGGGGAAGAAGAGAGCAGCCGCGCCGACGCCATATTTCAGAATATAACGACGCCCGGCTTCCCGGAGGACAAGATAAAAGGCGCGTTACTCGATGTTCTCAGAACAAATCCTTACAAGGAAGAGTATTTTACGTTTATGGCAAAAAAGTTCGGAAAGACGGATGAGATCGTGGCTGCGGCCGAATACTTCGGTTTCGCGGACAAAATATAACCGAAAAAAACTGCGGCGGATTTTTTCGCCGCAGTTTTTTATACACATTATTCCACATCCTGAAGCGCGTCGTAGCCCTCTTCGCCGGTGCGCACCTTTACCACATTTTCAACGTCGTAAACGAATATCTTGCCATCGCCTATGTGACCGGTGTAGAGCGTACGTTTTGCGGTTTCAATTACGCTCCTTACGGGCACACGGCTCACAACGATATCTATCTGTATCTTTGGCAGGAGGTTAGCCTCTACCTGTACGCCGCGGTAGTACTCAGGCTTGCCCTTCTGAAGTCCGCAGCCTAAAACGTGAGAAACCGTCATGCCTGTAATGCCGATTTCCATAAGTGCGTTCTTAAGCGCTTCAAAACGCGACTCCTTGCAGATTATCTCCACCTTCGTAAACTTTGGAGCCGTATCGCTGAAAACGGGCATCTTTTTAACTGGTATCGCCTCTGCGGGAGGTATGTCGCCCGATACGATAACGGGTGCGCCGTCTCCCTCGTCAACATAGTCGGGGAGCATGGCAAAGCCCGCATATGCCGAGGAGAGACCGTGCTCCGAGGCGTCAAGTCCCGCCGTTTCCTCATCCCGTGATACGCGAAGGCCTAAGGTAAGCTTAATGATGAGAAATACCGACGTTATGGTTACAGCCGTCCATGCTCCTACGCTCAATACCCCAAGCGCCTGAATGCCCAAAAGCTTCAAACCGCCGCCGTAGAAAACGCCGGAAAGCATCTCTCCCGATGCGTCTGCCAAAGCATATGCCGGGGCTTCGGGTGTTGCGAAAAGTCCCACCGCCAGCGTGCCCCAGATGCCGCACAGACCGTGAACAGCAACCGCCCCGACGGGGTCGTCCACATGGAGCTTATAGTCAAGGAGCCATACGCCGAATACCACAAGCATACCCGCAACCGCTCCCGTTACGGCAGCGCCAAGGGCGTTTGCGGCGTCACAGCCCGCCGTTATGGCCACAAGCCCCGCAAGCGAGGCGTTAAGGCACATGGAAACGTCGACCTTGCCGTATTTTATCCATGTGAATATCATGCACACGACGGTTGCGACTGCAGGAGCAACGGTAGTCGTAAGGAATATGGAGCCAAGCTGCTCCACCGTGACTGCGGCCGCGCCGTTAAAGCCGTACCATCCGAGCCACAGGATAAACACGCCCAGCGCTCCCAGCACTATGCTGTGACCGGGAAAGGCATTTACCTTTGTTACGCGGCCGTCCTTGCCGCGGTTGAATTTGCCAAGACGGGCACCGAGTATCTTTGCGCCGATGAGGGCCGATATGCCGCCTACCATGTGGATGGCGCAGGAGCCCGCAAAATCGTGAAAGCCCATTTGCGAAAGCCACCCTCCGCCCCAGATCCAGTGCGCTTCAATGGGGTATATGAGCGCCGAAAGCACACCGGAGTATATGCAGTAGGACAAGAATTTCGTGCGTTCCGCCATAGCTCCCGACACTATTGTGGCGGTAGTGGCGCAGAACACGAGGTTGAATACAAAGCTTGAAAAATCAAAGCTTTCATATGCGGTGAAAAGGTCAAAGCCGGGTCTGCCTATGAAGCCGGCCACGTCTTCGCCCATCAGAAGGCTGAAGCCTATAAGTATGAAAACCACGGTGCCGATGCAGAAATCCATCAGGTTTTTCATTATGATGTTGCCGGTGTTCTTCGCTCTCGTAAATCCTGCCTCGACCATTGCAAAGCCCGCCTGCATCCAGAATACGAGCGCGGCTCCTATAAGGAACCATACGCCGAATACCTGTTCGGATGCGGCGTTTGTAATAAGAGTTCTTATCATATCATCCATTTTCCATTCCCCCTGTTGATTTGAATTTGAGCTCAAAAAACGGGGTCCTTGAGAATTCTCAAAGACCCCGTTGTCTTCCCGCGCGGATAATTATGAGCTTAAAACAAAAAGGCGTTTTTAAGCGGGCTGCTTAAAAACGCCTTTGTTTACATGACGCATTATACTTTATGCGGATTAAAATGTCAACGGTATTCACGTAATTTTTTTCTTTTCGTGCAAAATGATTATTTTTTTGCATTTTTTTAAAATGCGGTTCAGCTCATTCGCCGGAATTGCCGTCCCGCGCGGACAGGTACATCTTTCCCCGTTTTTCCATGGCGCGCGCAATAGAGCTTCAGAACGTGACGAAGCGTATTAAAACGCAGCTTATAATGTGAGTTTCTTTGCGGAGAGCGCGTTCGGTAGGCGAGGGAGAAGTATTTATGACAGAGTATCTTTTAAAATACGGCGACAGGCTCACGGAGGGCCGCGGAATCCGGGAAAGGAAAATAAAAGAATAGACGTATAACCAAAAGAGCCGCAGAGCATGCGGCTCTTTTATATTTTCAAAAAAGTTACGGAAGTTCGACTGTCCTGAGAGCTTTTTTAATGTTTTTTTCACGTTTTCGCGGTTATATCTTAATAAAACCCCTATTATAATTTCTCATATTACCGAATACGGAGACGGTAAAATGCCTATCATATTTTCAGGAGGTTTTACTATGGGTAACAGCACATACGGGTACATAAGAGTCTCGACGCGGGATCAGAACGAAGAGCGGCAGCTTGCGGCCATGCGTGAGTTTGGGATAGCGGACAGACATATTTATAAGGACAAGCAGTCGGGCAAGGATTTTGACCGTCCCGGATACAGACGGGTAGTAAGGAAGCTGGGGCGTGGCGATACGCTTGTGATAAAGAGCATAGACAGGCTCGGAAGGAATTACGACGAGATACTGGAGCAGTGGCGCTTTATAACGAAGGAGAAGGAGGCGGCGATAGTCGTGCTTGACATGCCCCTTTTGGATACGCGAAACAAAAAGGACTTAACGGGCACTCTTATTGCCGACATAGTACTGCAGCTTTTAAGCTACGTTGCGCAGACGGAGCGCGAATTTATACGCCAAAGGCAGGCAGAGGGGATAGCGGCGGCAAAGGCGAACGGCGTGAAGTTCGGGCGCGACCCGAAGGAGCGGCCTCCCGGATTCAACGAAGCGAGGGACAAATGGAAGGCGGGCAAAATATCCGCAAGGAAAGCCTCGCGTGACATGGGGGTCTGCCATAAGACGTTTCTGAGGTGGGTCTCCAAAGCGGAAGAGCTGACGGGATAAAAAGAAAAGCGGCGCGGACAAAAATACTGTCCGTGCCGCTTTATGTAAACTTACAGCGTTATTTATCCTTCATTGTATGTGCGGTAGAGGAAGGTTACGATCTGTGCGCGGGTAACGTCGCTGTCGGGGCTGAAGGTATGTTCGTCGGTGCCCTTTGTGATGCCGTTTTCGTATGCCCACATCACCGCGTCATAGTAGTATGCGCCCTCCTGAACGTCAATGAACGGATTTTCGGTCTCGGTCTTTGCGCCAAGCGTTCTGTAGAGGAAGGTGACCGTCTGTGCGCGCGTCACGGTATCGTCGGGGCTGAAGGTGTTTTCATCGGTGCCCTTGGTGATGCCGTTTTCGTATGCCCACATCACTGCCTTATAGTAATAGGCATCCTCGTCCACGTCTTCGAACGGGCAGAGCGAAGAACCGGGCTCAGGCTCGTTTGCCGCTCTGTAGAGGAACGTTACCATCTGCGCGCGTGTACACTCGAAATCGGGCCCGAAATGCGTATCGTCCAGACCGTTTGTTACACCCTTTCCTACTGCCCACTCAACGGCGTCGCGGTAGTATGTGCCGT
>JAFOLN010000300.1 GCA_017419325.1 Clostridia bacterium | reverse complement strand
CGTTCTTTATTACCATGCGTCCCTCGGGCGAGGTGTCCATGCCGTAGTTTATGGACGAGAACGGCGTCTGCGCGCCTGCGCGGGAATGCATCGTATTAAGGTTGTGTATAAGCGCCTCCATCGCCTGATAGGTGGCGCGGTCGGTCTCCTTTACGGCGCGCTCATGCGCGTATGACTGTATCTTCGAGGTGAGCGCCTCGTCCTTTAAGAAGGTCATAAGGTACTCATGCTCCAGCTTTACATATTCCTCCGACGTCTCAAGCGAGGGACGTATGCCCTTTTCCTCAAACGTCTTTTTCGCAAAATCCCTTACGGTGTTCTCGTCTATGCCCGAGCCCTCGCATAAAAGGTCGGCTGCGTTTGCCACAGCCTGGGCGTAGCGCTTAACGAAGGTCTTTGCGACGCCGTCGGCAAGTCCGTAGTCGAAATTAGGTATGCTCTGGCCGCCGTGCTGGTCGTTCTGGTTCGACTGGATGGCTATGCAGGCAAGCGCCGCATAGCTCTGTATGTCGTTCGGTTCTCTTAAGTATCCGTGACCCGTGGAAAAGCCGCCCGCGAACAGCTTCTTTATGTCTATCTGGCAGCAGGTGGTGGTGAGCGTATAGAAGTCAAGGTCGTGGATGTGGATATCGCCGTTCTTATGCGCTTCCGTATGCTCCGGACGGAGTATATACTTCACATAGAACTCCTTCGCGCCCTCGGAGCCGTATTTGAGCATGACTCCCATGGCGGTGTCGCCGTCTATGTTGGCGTTGTCGCGTTTCATGTCGCTTTCCTCCGCGTCGGCGAAGGTGAGCTCCTCGTATATCTTCATGAGCGCCGTGTTCATCTCGCGCACCTTCGTGCGGTCGGCGCGGTAAAGAATATACTGCTTCGCCACGCGGGCATAGCCGTTCGACATGAGCACTCGCTCGACTATGTCCTGTATCTGCTCCACGCCCGGCGCGGAATGTTCAAAATGGTCCTCCAGCTCAGACTCCACAAGATGCGTGAGCCTCTCGCATTCTCCGAGATCGTCTCTGCCGCAGGCGAGCATTGCCTTATGTATCGCGTTCGATATTTTATCGGCGCTGTAAGGCACTCTGCGGCCGTCTCGCTTGATTATTTCCTTAATTATCATGTTCCCCGTTCTCCCAAAAATATGTCTACATATTGTATTTTTTCGTCATAAAATAATACTCTGCAACTATATCTTGTTGCAGAGTATATTGTACTCATTATTTTGTGTTCTGTCAATAGCAAACGGGGCTTATCTCATTTTATTTCTTCAGAGGCTGTATATATATACGCCGTCCACCATATTTTTCTTTATCCTTCCCGTGTGATAAAGATGCTCCATATGAGCGTATGCCTCGCCCGCGGCGAACCATTTCTGCGTTATGGGGAACTTGGAGAAATCGCCGCCGCCGAAATCCCAGTTAAGGCCGTGGGATATCTCGTAAACGGTGCGCGGCTTCTCTTTTAACATATCAATGCACAGCCCGAGGCGCTTTTCGTGGTGCTTTAAAAGCTGGTCTATGCGCTCGTACACGTTCTCAACGGGCGAACGGTGCGCCGTGAACACGTGCTTTATGTCAAGCTGCTTTACCTTGTTTAAGTTCTTCAAATACACGCCCAGCGCATCGAAATCGTCGCCCCAGTATGTGATGTTGGGCGTTATTTTGTTAAGTATATGGTCGCCCGCGAACAAAAGCTTGTGCTCCGGCTCGTAAAGGCCTATCTGACCGGGCGTGTGACCCGAAAGGTCGATGACCTCGAAGTCGAAGCCTGCGTACCGGAGCCTCGTGCCGGGGGTTACTATCTCCACCTCTATGGCCTTTTTGTTGTTCTGCGCGTAGCCGGGGTGGTCGGTGTATCTAAGTATCTGATCCGGCGGGAAGCCCATCTTTATGGAGTCGGTCTCAAGCGTCTCCCAATATTTCATGTTCTGCGCGTCCTTCATCACGCCGCCGTCGTAGGGGCTTGCGAAGGCCTTGTTCTCGGGAGTTTTAAGCTGCGCGGCAAGACCCACATGGTCGGCGTGAAGATGGGTAAGGAACATGTCCGTGTCTTCCTTCACGACGCCTATGTCAACGAACGCCTCTATCATGGCGGTAAAGCCCTGCTCCGTATTGAAGCCGGTATCTATAAGAAGGTTCCTCTCGTCTATCATGAAATCGCCTTTTATAATAAATGCGTTGAGGCTCTTGAGCGGGCTGCCCGGCAGCGGTATATCCGCGCGGTATATCTTGTCGTAAACTTCAGTTACTGCCATAATATTACTCCCCTTACGTCGATTTTACTTTATTATACAACATATACGCGCCCGCTTCAAGAAAAAATTTTGCATAAATTACCCGGCGCATATCTTGTCCGAAGTATTCAAAATTACACTTGACAAACACTATATATAGATATATGCTAATAAAGCAAAGCTTTTGTACCATCGGGTCATGCCAAAAGCAAAAGCTTCCGTTTTAATTAAAATAAGCTAAAGAGCCTCGCGCATCAAAAGCGCGGGGTTCTTTGCTGTCCGAAGGCTCCTCCCCGGCGAAGCCGCGCACCCGCACGGGAGACGCGCGGTTTTCATGCTGCTTTGTTAAAATTATATCGTAACTGCCCCATACATACATCACTTATATGAAATATTCACAAACTTGCGCCCCGTGCGCGTTTTGGGCGGTAATTTCATTGACTTTTAAAATCGGCGTGGAGTATAATAACGTTATGTTACTATAGTTATCAGTATCAATTTTTGAAAATCAGTCTACGGAGGTCGAACATGAATAACAGAGTATATAATTTTTCCGCCGGTCCCGGAGTCATATTTGAAGACGTATTAAAGAAGGCTGCAGATGAAATGATGAATCAGAACGGCAGCGGCATGTCCGTTATGGAGATGTCCCACCGTTCAAAGTGGTTTGAAGATATAATAAACGGTGCGGAAGCGCTTCTTCGTGAAGTAATGTCGATCCCCGACAACTATAAGGTGCTGTTCTTACAGGGCGGCGCATCTTCCCAGTTCGCCATGATACCGATGAACTTAAAGAAGAACGGCAAGGCCGACTACATCCAGACGGGCGTATGGGCAAAGAAGTCCTTCCAGGAGGCAAAGAAGTTCATCGACGCCCGCGTCGTTGCATCGAGCGAGGACAAGACCTACACCTACATCCCCGAGACGAAGCCCGAGGATTTCGATAAGGACGCCGACTACGTTCACTTCTGCTACAACAACACCATCTACGGCACGAAGTTCAACGGCGAGCCCGATGTGGGCGGCAAGGACCTCGTATGCGACATGTCCTCCTGCATCCTTTCCGAGCCCGTTGACGTATCGAAGTACGCGCTCATCTACGCGGGCGCGCAGAAGAACATGGGCCCCGCAGGCCTCACCGTCGTAATAGTGCGCGAGGATCTTATCCGCGAGGACGTTGAGCCCTACGTTCCCGTAATGTTCAGATACAAGACCCATGCCGACAACGGCTCCATGTACAACACGCCCCCCACCTATGCAATCTACATCTGCAAGCTGGTGCTTGAAAAGATAAAGGAGCTGGGCGGCCTTGAGGCAATGAAGAAGATAAACGAGCAGAAGGCTTCCATGCTCTATGATTTCCTTGACAGCTCGAAGCTCTTCAAGCCCACCGTATCTGCTCCCTACCGTTCGCTTATGAACATTCCCTTCGTAACGGGCGACAAGGAGATGGACGCGAAGTTCATAAAGGAAGCAACCGAAGCGGGCTTTGTAAACTTAAAGGGTCACAGAAGCGTGGGCGGCATGCGCGCAAGCCTCTACAACGCTATGCCCGTTGAAGGCGTTGCGGCTCTCGTAGGATTTATGAAAGATTTTGAAAGGAAGAACGCATAATGTATAAGATAAAGCTTTTAAACAAGATATCCTCCGCCGGTCTCGACCAGCTTGAGCCCAAGAAGTACACCTACGGCGAAGATATCGCTAACCCCGACGCGATACTCGTGCGCTCCGCAGATATGCATTCAATGGAGCTGCCCTCCTCTCTTAAGGCCATCGCGAGAGCGGGCGCGGGTCTTAACAACATCCCGATAGACAAGTGCACCGAAGCGGGCATCGTTGTATTCAACACCCCCGGCGCAAACGCGAACGCCGTTAAGGAGCTCATCATCACCATGCTCGGTCTCTCCTCCCGCCGCATAATCGAAGGCATTGAGTGGGTAAAGACCTTAAAGGAATCCGACGGCGACATCTCGAAGCAGGTCGAAAAGGGCAAGTCCCAGTTCGTGGGCCCCGAGTACGACGGCAAGAAGTTCGGCGTTATAGGCCTCGGCGCCATCGGCGTAAACGTGGCTAACGCCGCTCATCACCTGGGCATGGAAGTTTACGGCTACGACCCCTACATCTCCGTTGACGCGGCATGGGGACTGTCGAAGCGCGTGCGCCATGTGACCTCCTTAAAGAAGATATTCGAGGAGTGCGACTACATCACGCTGCACGTTCCCTCGACTCCCGAAACGAGAGGCATGATAAACGCCGACGCATTCAGCATCATGAAGCCCGGCATGCGCATCCTCAACTTTGCCCGTGGCGACCTCGTCAACACCGCCGACTTAAAGGACGCCATCGAGAAGAAGATAGTTGCCCGCTACGCAACCGACTTCCCGAACAAGGAGCTCCTTGAAATGGACAACACCATCTGCGTTCCTCACCTCGGCGCGTCCACGCCCGAGTCGGAGAACAACTGCGCAAGCATGGCGGCGCGTCAGGTAGCCGATTATCTTGAATACGGCATCATCCGCAACTCCGCGAACATCCCGAACGTGGATCTGCCGAAGAACTTCAAGAGCCGCATCTGCGTTATCCATAAGAACATCCCCAAGGTAATAAACGGCGTGACCAGTGCCGTTGCCGGCGAGAACATCAACATCGAGAACATGATAAACCGTTCGCGCGGCAATTACGCTTACACCATCCTTGACGTTGACACCAAGGTACCGGACAAGTCCATCGATCCCTTAAGCTCCATCGAGGGCGTTATAAGCGTTCGCGTAATCGACTAAGCTTTAAAACTTGCGGCATGACCCGTTCGGGTCATGCCGTTTTTTCGTTTTCGTTTTTTCTTTTTATATTGAAAAATTTTCGCCGCATATTTTCGCTCCCGCGGCTCAAAATAAGCCTGCGATAAAAATTTTATCGGGAGGTTTTATATATGAGTTTAGCTAAATTCGGCGCTGGCTGCGCGGCGGGCATCGTTATAGGAAGCATCGTCGGCATGAGCGTTCAGAAGAACAAAAGCGTGTCCTCGAGCATAAAAAAGAATGTGAGCAAGACGCTCCACACGCTGGGCTATATGGTGAACAGTTTTAGATAAAAAAGGCATAAATAACATTAAAAACCACGGTTTTGTGTATTATTACACAAAACCGTGGTTTATTCGTCATCATCTTTAGTGAATTATATATACTTTTTTTATTGACAACTAAATCTCAAAAGCTTATAATGTAATCGTTAAATAAAGCACAATGTGTTTTGTTTAATCATACTCTTGTATGGTAATGGGAAAACCTATTCCCGCCTCCCAAAACCCGAGAGTGCGGTACGGCAGCTGTGCTCTCATAAAAATCCCTTCCTGCGGCAAGCCCCCACTTGCCGCACCACACAAAAACAGACCGTCGGCCCGAAAGGCCGGCGGTTTTTTGTCGTCTTTATGCTCCGCCCGGCACATATTCCAAAGCAATGCTGTTTTCGGGTTGATTTTGGCAGACGGGTATGCTGCAAAATGCGTTCCCCTTGAATATTTCTCTTGCTTTTTTCGCCGGGCCGTGATATGTTACCCATAGAAGCATCACAAAGGAAGGTAGTCTTCGGGTTTTCCCCGTACGAGCTGCTTATGTCCTTTGTGATGTTTTTTATTTTTGCCGCGCGGCAGTTATCCTTGACAAAATCCTGTAAATCGGATATTCTGACATCGGAACCCAATGCATTGGCGGCATTGGCGGCCGAGAAATCGGTGTCGCTCCGCATCACTTTGGGTTCTGCTTTTTTAGCTGCAAAAAGGGATTTTTCAAAATATCCCCTTCGGATTTTTCAGATATGTTGCGATAACCGGCACGATGCGGTACAATATTTATAACAAAACAATCGCGGCGGGGCACGGCAGGACATGGCCGCCCGGCGCATCAAAAAGGAGTATTCTTATGAGTATTATCAGGAAGACAATCGGCTTCGTACTTGCAGTCCTGCTGATGGTGAGCCTTGTGCCGGGGACGGCTCTGGCAGCGGACGATTATCTTGCCCGGTTCGTGAGTAGCGATGGGCGCACCTATACCTTTGCGCTGGATGTTCCCGAATTGAAGGAGGTTTATCCCGTCAATGTCGATGAGATGGATGAGGACGATATGGAGTACGCCTGGGGCTTTCATTTTACGGACGGAACACAGGTGTATGAAGTAATGACCTCTCACTTTAAGTATGGGGAGCCGGGATATGCGACCCTTTTTGACATGCAGACGGATCTGTGGCAGGGTGACTCGGACGGGGAAAGGTTTGACCGGATCGACGATTGTACGCTGCAAATTGACAGTACAACATTGAATTGGACCTTTACAATGCCGGAGGACGTTGACCTTTCCAAGCTTAAGATCATAGAAACGTTCGTATGTTATTTGGGAGACTATTATTCGAATGATACCGTAGTAGATCTGTCCGGCACAGGCGGCGGCACGGAGAACGGCAGACTGGCTCCGCCGCGGAATGCCCGTTGGGAAACGGACGAAGAGGGCAACGGCTATCCGGGATATTTCTACTGGGAGCCTTCTATAAGCGATACGGGGGATTCAGATACCCATCTGGAATACCTCGTTGAAGTATATAAAGGATCTGAGCGCGTATACATGGTGGGATGGGCCGCCAGGGGCACGGCGAAGCCCTTCCGTGTCGCGTCCTTTTTGTGGGAGCCGCACGAAAGCGGAGAGTACCGTTTCAGCGTGACGCTTGAGGACTGGGGGGATGAATCGCGCAACAGCGACCCGGTCTGGTCGAACGTCTGGACATATGAGAACCCCGGCGTCTGCCTGCCTGTTCCGTACGGGCTCCATACAAAGGGCAATACTCTGATCTGGCAGAACGATTCCGATTCGGATTTCCAGTATATCAAATGGTATTACAGCGAAGAGGAAAACTCGGAAGAAAGGGGCGGCGGCTCCTCCTGGGCAATTGAAAACAACACTGCAGATCTGAGCAATGTGACTAAAAGCTTCCGCTGCGGGGACGGCTGGTACCACTTCCGCGTCCGCAACCTGAGCCGTGACATCAGAGCGGCCTGCCCCGGCGACTGGAGCGAGTACCTGACGGTACAGGTCATTGGCGGCGAGATTGTTTCCGGCGGCGGGTCCTCCTATACCGTCCTTGAACAAGGCTCCCGTACCGACCCGGCCACCAACGAGACGATACGGTACGAGACACGTTCCGACGGGAGCGTAGCCGTGTCCGGGGACGTGTCCCCCGCCGCACCCGTATGGGTGGCTTCCTACGACGAGAGCGGCCGTATGACCGGAGTGACTCAGTTGACAAAGCCCGGCACGGCCGACATTTCGGGTACAGACAGCTCAAGACTCTTCTGGCTGGGAGATGGCGCCATGCCGAAATGCGACAGCATACCCATAAAATAAACACACCGAACATCAGTTATCCCCCGGCACATCCGGGGGATTTCATTTTCCGTCACAGTCCCTATGCTGTCGGCAGCCAAAGTTCTTGTACCCCCGCCATTACGAAGCAAATCCCAGAATTCAGACAAAAAAGCACCCGAAATCATGCCTTCGGGTGCTTTTTTTAGCATATAAAGCTTTGTTACTGCTTCTTTAAGAGGTCGCGGATCTCGG
>JAFOLN010000299.1 GCA_017419325.1 Clostridia bacterium | reverse complement strand
CATGCGCGACCTTGAGATAAGGGGCGCGGGCAATATGCTGGGCGTAAGCCAGCACGGGCACATAGGGAACGTGGGCTACGATATGTATCTTAAGCTTCTGTCGGAGGTCATAGACGAAAAGAGCGGAAGAAGGACCGAGCCGAAGCCCGAGTGCAGCGTTGAGATACGCACGGACGCGTATATACCGAAGGAGTATATAAGAAATTCGGAGCAGAGGATAGACGTATACAAGCTTATCGCGGCCATAGACGGCTTCGACGCCTCGTTCGACGTGTGCGATGAGCTTATCGACCGTTTCGGCGAAATACCGAAGCCGGTGTTGAGCCTTATAGACATCGCGCTCATCCGCGCCTTGGGCGAGAGGATGGGCATAACCGAGGTGGCCGAGCGGGAGGGCATACTCATATTCACCGCACCGAAGTTCGATATGGACGCCGCCGGGCGGCTCTCGGACAAGTTCGGACGCAATTTTATAATAAGCTCCGCTAGGACGACGCGGTGTCGTTCATGGTGCGCCCCGGGAAGGGGGAGGAGGCCGCCGATACGGCCCTTGAGGTGATGAAGACTGCCGCCGATATGTAAAAGCGGCGGCGCGCTTTTAAAACGGCTTTGTCTGATACAGGCAAGGCCTTTTTATCGGAAACCGCCTTTTTGGGGACTTTAAAATCACCTGTTGCAAATTTGCAAAGCCTTATTCTCTGTTCTTACTAAAAAAGAAAAGATGTTAAAGCAGAATGTTTTGCTTAGAAAACAGCAATAAGCATTTTTAAAGTCTCATCGCATGAGATTCTTCAATGACACAAGGGGAGCTTCCTGCGGCTTGCGGACGCGCTTCGACACCTCATCCGCCACGCCTTCCTCTCAAAGGGGAAGGCTTTTTAGTCATTGGAAACCTGTTTCTAAAAAAGAGAATAAGATTCTTCGCCGCTTCGCGCCTCAGAATGAACGGCGGGGGCGAAATAATACCTTGGAAGTTTGCAAAGAGCTTTTTTCAAATGTTCAAAAACGGAGTTCTGAACAGAATATTTGTTAAAGCGGAAAATCTGATTTATAATAAAAGGAAAAAGCAATTCCTGAGTATTCAAAGTGAAGTTCCGATAAGAAAGAAGAGGTGCATAAATGAATTTTTTATGGGTAGCTTTGGGCGGGGCACTCGGGGCTGTGGGCAGATATGCCATAAGCCTTATCCCGACGAGGACGTCGTTCCCCGTTCTTACGCTTATAACAAATATTGCGGGTGCGGTGCTTATAGGCTTTATCACGGGTCTTGTGATATCGCGCGGAAATATAAGCGAAGGCGGCGCGGTTTTCTGGAAAACGGGCGTCTGCGGCGGATTTACGACCTTTTCTGCCTTTTCGCTTGAGACCCTGGGAATGTTCGAAAACAGGCTGTATTTTCAGGGCGGCGTCTATATAGCGCTCAGCGTGGTATTTTGCATATTAGGGGTAATGTGCGGAAAAAAGCTTGCGCTGACGGTAAGATAAAAACACGCGGCGCCCCGTATTCGGAGCGCCGCATATAAATACCGCGGATTTTTGCGGGTTTTTAAAACCCGCTATACATAAAATTCCTCAAGGTCGTCGAGGCGTATGCACCCGAGACGGCCGCCCTTGTCCTTATACATGGCGCCGCAGTCCACGTTTATGAAGCTGTCCGTCTTGATTATGCGCCCCTCGTACTTCTTTCCGAACTCAAAGGTGGGCGTGTGGCCGAAAACGAGGATCTTGTCGTCGTAGAGCTTTTCGCCCGGCTCATGGCTTGAAAGAAGGTAGTCAAAAAGCTTATAATCGCCCAGGTCGCGGTTCTTATCGAAGT
>JAFOLN010000298.1 GCA_017419325.1 Clostridia bacterium | reverse complement strand
GTGGGCAGCGTGAACGCGGAGAACCTTACGGAGGGCGGCGAGGTATACTTAAATATCCCCGTGCCCGAGGGCGTTACCATGTCAAGCGAGGTGACGAGCGCGCGCATAACGGCCTCCGCAGCCTCTGAGAGCACGAACGTTGCCCCCTCCATTGACGGCTACGCGTCAAAATCCATAGAGAACGTGGCGGTGGATATGTCCGCCATAAGCGAAACGGGACTTACGCTCGACGATATCACCGTATCGTCCGATACGGTAAACGTAATAGTAGTCGGGAACCTTGACGATCTGGCCGCCGTAACAAGCGAGAATATTTCGGCCGTCGCCGATTTCTCCGGTCTCGGAACGGAGGCGGGCACTTATGAGATACCCGTAATCGTGACGCTCGCGACCGACGATGAGGACAGCAACGCCGCCGTGACCGGCACATATACCATAAGCGCAGAGGTGAAATAGATGCTTTTGATAAGCAATATAAGAAAAAGCCTCGACGCGGACGACGGCGACGCAATAGAGGAGGCGCTTTCCCGCCTCGGAAACCTTCGGGGCGAGTGCGAACGCGCCGTCATCGTAAGGAAGGGCGTGGACGCGCGGCGAAAGAACGTGACCCACGTTTACTCCGTCGGCCTTTATATGAAATCGGGCGAAAAAGAGGCGGCAAAAAGGACAGAGGGCGCGTCGGTAAGAGAAGAGTTCGTACTTAACATACCGAAGGCAAGCCCCGGCGCGGGCGCGCGCCGTCCCGTGATATGCGGCTTCGGCCCCGCGGGAATGTTCGCGGCTCTGGTGCTCTCACGGGCGGGCCTTCGCCCCATCGTGCTCGAACGCGGCGCCGACGCCGACGCCCGCGCACAGGCGGTGGAAAGCTACATCCGCACGGGAAAGCTCGACACGAACACCAATATACAGTTCGGCGAGGGCGGTGCGGGCACGTTTTCCGACGGCAAGCTCACAACGCGCATAGGGAGCCCCGTATGCTCCTTTGTTTTAAAGACCTTCGCGTCCCACGGCGCGCCCGAGGAGATACTTTACCTTGCAAAGCCCCATATAGGCACTGACATACTTATAGACGTGGTAAAAAGCATACGCCGCGAGATCGTTTCCCTTGGCGGCGAGATACGCTTTTTATGCCGCGCCGAGCGGATAATAACGAAAAACGGCCGCGTGTCCGCGGTTGTGACCGCCGACGGGGAGACCGTCGAAACGGATACGCTCATCCTTGCGTCGGGTCACAGCGCGAGGGATATGTACGAACATATATACGAAAGCGGCATAAGCATGACGGCGAAGCCCTTTTCCGTGGGCTTTCGCATAGAGCATTTAAGAGAGGACATTGACGCGGCCATGTACGGCCGTTTCGCGGGACATAAAAGCTTAAAGAGCGCCGAGTACCAGCTTTCCTACAGAGAAGGCGAAAGAGGCGTATATACGTTCTGCATGTGCCCCGGAGGCGAGGTGGTAGCCGCCTCGTCGGAGGAGGGGGGCTTCGCGGTAAACGGCATGAGCCGCCACGCCCGCGACGGCGTAAACTCCAACAGCGCGGTTGTAGCGTCCGTGTCGGCACAGGATTTCGGCGGCGGTGTGCTTTCCGGGATAGAGTTCCAAAGAAAGCTTGAACGGAGCGCATACGCGCTTGCCGGAGGGAACGCGCCCGTGTCGACGCTCGGCGCGTATATGAAAACGGGAACGGGGGAGTTTACCCGCGTTATGCCGTCGATACGGTTTAAAACGCGGGAGGCGGATATATCGCCGCTTTTCCCAAAGCACAT
>JAFOLN010000297.1 GCA_017419325.1 Clostridia bacterium | reverse complement strand
GAAGAATCTCTTTTTCCCCTGAAGACTTTAAAATATGCTTTCCCCTAATTTGCAAAGCCTTATTTTCTGCTCTAACAACATTTCTTTTTAGAACCACGGTTCTAAAGACTTGGGTCGCCTGCCGGCGGGGCCTACTTTTGTAACCAAAAGTAGCAAAAGTTTTGAGAGACTGCCGCCTCTCAAACTCTCCGCTTCCTCGCTCTCGGGGACGCTATTCGCGCCCCTTTCCGCGAGGCGTTACTTATTGCTAAGTTTAAGCGTGCCGTTTATAGTCGTCATGAGGGCGCTCCTTCAGGTCTTCGAAGCGTCTCGCCATGAGGCATCATTCAAGACTGTTTTGCCACCAATTGGCGCTGCCGCGCCCGTGACTTCGGTTCCCGCTGGGGGTTATGCGACATTAAACGGGAAGGCTTATGAAATAATGAACATAATTTTAAAAGTCGGTGCATAACCGGCGAATAAATACGAAAATGACCTTTGACACGAAACGAAGTTTTGGAAAAGAGAGGTAACATATATGGAGATATATTGCAATAAAACACTGCTTGAGCAGGCGATCTCAAAGACGCAGCGCGCCGTCATGGTGCGTTCAAGCGTCCCGGCGCTCACGGGCCTTCTGATTGAGGCCTTCGACGGCGAGCTTTCCGTCACGGGCTACGACCTTGAAACGGGCGTCACCTGCAAGACCGAGGCGAACATCCGCATAGAGGGCTCCGCCATCATCCCGGCGAAGGAGCTTTCCGACATCGTAAGGAGCCTCCCCGACGACGAGGTAAAGATAACCGTCGAGGACAACCACGCCTCCATCGTATGCGCCATGTCGGAGTATTCCTCCATTGCCGCCTATGACGCCGAGGATTTCCCGGCTCTTCCGGAGGTAAAGAGCGACAAGTCGCTTTTCATACCGAAAAAGGTGCTTAAGGATCTCATCCGCCGCACGGGCTTCGCCGCCGCTCAGACGGCCACGACGGAGCGCGAAAAAATACTTTGCGGCGTAAAGCTTGATTTCGACGGCGAAACGCTCACCGCCGCCGCCCTCGACCGCTTCCGCATTGCCGTATGCCGCGCAAAGATAAGACCGCAGGCGCCGCTTTCCTTCGTTGTGCCCGCGAAAGCGCTCTCCGAGCTTACCCGCCTCGTTGACGACAGCGACGACGAGATAGAGATTATCCTCGGAAGAAAGCACCTTCTCATACGCGACGGCAAAACCACGGTGGTATCGCGCCTTATAGAGGGCGAGTTCCTAAATTACGAGAACGCCGTGCCGAAGGAGCCTGTTCTTAATGTAATCGTCGATACGGCGCAGCTTCTTTTAAGAGTAGACGGCGCGGGGGTTCTCATCTCCGATAAGAGGAAGAGTCCCATTATAATGAACTTCAATTACGATGAGCTGAACTTAAAGACGGCGACCCAGACGGGACGCTTCGAGTCCACCATTCCCATTGAGAACTCGGGTCAGACGCTTCGCATAGGCTTTAACGGCAAGCTCTTCTCCGACGCCCTTCGCGCCTGCGAGACCGAGAAGGTAAAGCTTGAGCTTACAAGCCCCTTAATGCCCTGCGTCATACGTCCTCTGGAGGGAGACGAGTTCATGCACCTTATACTCCCCATAAGGCTTATGGAGGCGTAAATGGAAAAGATAGAGATAACAACGGACATGATAAAGCTTGAGCAGGCCATAAAGCTTTCCGGCACCACCGCCACGGGCGGCGAGGCGAAAATGCTCATAAAAAGCGGCGCGGTCAGGGTAAACGACGAGCCCTGTCTTGAGCGCGGAAAAAAGCTTTACCCCGGCGACAGGCTCACCGTTACATACGGCGACGAGCCGGAATATTTCGTGATAGAACGCATATAGGAGCTTTTAATGGAGGCTTTAAGACTTTATCTTAAAAATTACCGCAATATAGACGAGATGACCCTCGACTTCGAGAAGAACGTAAACATATTCATCGGAAAGAACGGCCAGGGCAAGACGAATATCCTTGAGGCGCTTTATTACTTCGCCTGTCAGAAGAGCTTTCGCGGCGCGAAGAACCGCGAGCTTATAAAGTGGGACAAGGATTTTTCCGAGGCGACGCTTGATTTTCTTAGCCGCGGCCGCGATTTTCACGCCGTCACAAGGATAAAAAAGACGGCGGGGCGCGAGAATTTCTTAAACGGCGTGAAAAAACGCCGCGCCCATGAGATGATAGGCGTATTCAACGCCGTCATATTCGCGCCGGAGCATCTTGGGCTTATAAAGGACGGCCCATCGGTGCGCCGCTCCGTTATAGATTTTTCCCTGTCCCAGACGGACGGCGAATATTTCGCCGCCCTCGACAAGTATAAAAAGGTGCTGGAGCAGAAGAACTCGTTCCTTCGCGCCTCCGACGGCCGCGCCGACCGCGATATGCTTTCGGTGTGGAACGAGCAGCTTTCCGTGCCCGCGTCCGTAATCATCGGGCGGCGCGGGGAGTTCATAGAGAGCCTTTCAAAGCTTTCCGAGGCGCGCCAGCTCGACATATCGGGCGGCGCCGAGCGGCTGACCCTTTCGTATGTGCCGAGCATCGATGTGACACAGCCGGGCGATATATATGAGGCGCTCAATTCAAAATACGACGCGGAGAACCGCGCCGGGGTGAGCGTCGCGGGCCCCCACCGGGACGACATGGACATCCTCATAAACGGCCGCGCGGCAAAGACGTTCGCCTCACAGGGTCAGCAAAGGAGCGCGGTGCTGTCATTAAAGCTTTCGGAGTGCGATCTGTTCTATGAAAAGCAGGGCGAATATCCCGCGCTGCTGTTAGACGATATTTTAAGCGAGCTTGACCGTGTGCGCCAGAGCTATATAGTCGAGGCCATACGCGACAGGCAGATATTCTTAACCTGCTGCGACGAGGAGAGCATAGAAAAAATAAAGAACGGCCGCCGCTTTTACATAACGGGCGGCGCGGCCGCGGACATAAAAGAAGGATAGGATATGTATTTGCATTTGGGCGGCGACGTCGCCGTAAGTCAGAAGAGCATAATAGGCATTTTCAACCTTGAAACGGCCTCGCTTTCGAAAATCACACGCGAGTTCCTAAAGAGCGCGCAGAAGCGCGGCGAGGTGGAGAATATCGGGTACGAGATACCCGCGTCATTCGTTGTGACGAGCGACAGCCGCGGAAACCGCGTCTATACGACGCAGATCTCATCCCAGACGCTCTTAAACCGCACAAGGTTTATGGAATCGCAGGGGTAGAAGTGGGCATGCGGAGCGGCTTCGCCGCAGAGCGCCGGTGGGGATGTAAAAGCCTTCCCCTCTGGAACCACCCCAAAAAATCCGCTGCGCGTATTTTCCGGGGACCCCGGGGGGAAGGTGTCTGCGAAGCAGACGGATGAGGTGTCATTCTGAGGCGCGAATGCGCCGAAGAATCTCACGCACGGAGTTTTGACATCCTGCCAAGACTTAAAACCGCTTACTGCAGATTTGCAAAGCCTTTTTTCTGCTTTAACAACATTTCTTTTTAGAACCACGGTTCTAAAGACTCCGGTCGCCTGCCGGCGGGGCCTACTTTTGTAACCAAAAGTAGCAAAAGTTTTGAGAGACTGCCGCCTCTCAAACTCTCCGCTTCCTCGCTCTCGGGGACGCTGCTTGCGCCCCTTTCCGCGAGGCGCTGCTTAATGCTGAAGTTTAACCCGCTGTCTATAGACGGAATGAGGCAGGTTCTTCAGGTCTCCGAAGCTTTTCGCTATGAGGCATCATTCGGGAGACTTACATCCCCACTGGCGCTCCGCGGCCGAGCCGCTCCGGGTGCCAGGTGCCCGCTGTTTGTTATGCGGGATTTAGTAAGAATGTTTTTTGTTTGCGGAGAACTTGCTTTCTGCGTTGTGGGAAGGCTTTAGGGCGCAACAATACAACTTTGTAAACAATACTTATGAAAAACCTCGCGTTTTTCATAACCGTATATGATATATTCGGAGGAAATTATGGCTGACATTAAGAACACCCAGGAAAGCTATGACGAAAACCAGATACAGGTGCTGGAGGGCCTTGAGGCCGTAAGAAAGCGCCCCGGCATGTACATCGGCTCAACGAGCGTGAAGGGACTTCACCATCTCGTCTACGAGATCGTTGACAACGCCATCGACGAAGCCATGGCGGGCTACTGCACCGACATCGACGTGGACATCGAGCCGGGCGACATTATATGCGTCACCGACAACGGCCGAGGCATCCCCACCGGCATACAGCACCAGACAGGCAAGCCCGCAGTCGAGGTCGTATTCACCATACTTCATGCCGGAGGCAAGTTCGGAGGCGGCGGATATAAGGTCTCCGGCGGTCTGCACGGCGTTGGCGCGTCCGTCGTGAACGCCCTTTCCGAATGGCTCGAGGTGGAGGTCTGCGACGACGGAAAAACGCTTCACCGCCAGCGCTACGAGCGCGGCAAGCCCACGGGCGAGCTGAAAGTCGTGGGAGAATGCGATAAAACGGGCACCCGCGTGCGTTTCAAG
>JAFOLN010000296.1 GCA_017419325.1 Clostridia bacterium | reverse complement strand
GTACATCTCCGGCGCGCTTGAGGCGATGCTCGACCTCGGCCGCGGCTCGGGCCCCATGAAGCACGGCTTCAACGTGACGGGCTATTTCGCCGAGGAGAGGTGAGAGTATGTCCGTTGTTAACCGTCTTTTGGACGAAACGAAAGAGCTCTGGTCGCGCTATGACACGCACCCGTTCGTACTGGGCTTAGGCGACGGGAGCTTGGACCGCGAAAAGTTCAGATTCTATATGATACAGGATTATCTCTATCTCATCGACTACGCGAAGGTGTTCGCGCTGGGCGTGGCGAAGGCCGAGGACACGGAGACGATGCGCTATTTTGCGAATTATCTTCATCACATACTCGACGTTGAGATGGACATCCACAGAGGCTATATGAAGCGGCTCGGCATATCCCTTTCGGAAGCGGAAAGCACGCCCGCCGCGCCCGATACGGCGCTCTACGGCTCGTATATGCTCCGCGCGGCATACGAATACGGCGCGGCGGAGGTGGCGGCGTCGATCCTTGCGTGCGCCTTAAGCTATGAGGTAATAGCGAAGAACATGCTTAAAAGGAACCCGGACGCGGCCGCCCATCCCTTCTACGGCGAATGGGTGGAGGGCTACTCCAACGCCGAATACTCCGAGGAGAACAAAAGGCTCATGGCGCTTACGGAGCGCCTCTGCGAGGGCATGAGCGAAGCTGAGCTTAGGAGGATTTCCGAGATATTCATGACCTGCTCCGTGCTTGAGGAGCGCTTCTGGGACATGGCGTGGGAAATGAGGCGATAGTCATGCTTGAATTTCGTGACGTTTCCTTTAAATATGACGCCGACGACTATACCATAATCGACGGGCTTTCCTTTCACGTTGAGCCGGGGGAGTTCGTGTCGGTGGTGGGGCCGTCGGGGTGCGGCAAGAGCACCATATTCCGCCTTGTGAATCAGCTTCTCTCCCCCGACCGGGGCGAGATATTCGTGGGCGGCGAGAATATAAAGGGAAGAAAGAACTACTGCGGCTATATGCCCCAGAGCGACCTTCTGTTCCCGTGGCGCACCGTTTCCGGAAACGTGCGCCTGCCGCTGGAAATCCGCGGCGGCTATACTAAGGAGGAGATGGCCGCGCAGGTAAGCGAGGCTTTAAAGACAGTGGGTCTTTCGGGCACGGAGGAGAAGATGCCGTCGGAGCTTTCGGGCGGCATGCGCCAGAGGGCGGCCTTCGCCCGCACCGTGCTTACGGGCTCGGGGCTTTTGCTCCTCGACGAGCCGTTCTCCGCGCTTGACTATATAACGCGCATAACGATGCGCGAGTGGCTCCTTTCCCAATGGGAGCGGGAGAAAAAGACGGTGCTTTTCATAACCCACGACGTGGAGGAGGCGGTTTTTCTTTCGAGCCGCATACTCGCGGTGAAGGAGGCGCCCATAACGCGCCTTATGTCGATAAAGGTGCCGCTCGGGTACCCGCGCTCCCGCCGTTCTCTTGAGGATCCGGCGGCGGCGGAGCTTAAGAACAGCCTTATAGAGATGCTTCGGAGGGATACGGTATGAAAAACAGAGCATATGCTAATATCCCTGCGGTGATACTCTTTCTTGCCATACTCATGGCGTGGCAGTTCGCCGCCATGGGCATAAACGCGGCGTATATCCTGCCCTCGCCCGTGCAGGTCGTGGTGCGGCTGTGGGAATTAAGGGAGCCGCTGTTCGGGGCGCACCTGCCCGCGACGATGCAGGTAGTGGGCGTGGGTCTTCTTATCTCCGTTGTGCTGGGAGTAGCCCTCTCGGTGCTTATGGACAAAAGCCCCATTGCGAAAAAGGCGCTCTATCCGCTGATAATAGCCTCACAGACCATTCCGACGACGGCGCTCGCGCCGCTGTTCGTTCTGTGGTTCGGCTACTCTCTTTGGAGCAAGGTGCTTGTGACCATACTTATGACGTTCTTCCCCGTGGCGATAACGCTCTTTGACGGGTTCCAGTCGGTAAAGACGGAGCGCGTTGAGCTTATGCTTACGCTCGGGGCGACCGAAAGGCAGATATTCTGGAAGCTTAAGTTCCCCTGCGTTCTGCCGTACTTTTTCTCGTCCATAAAGATGGCCATACCGATATCCATAATCGGCGCGGCCATAGGCGAGTGGCTTGGCGCGCAGAGCGGCCTCGGCTATTTCAGCCGCCGCATGATGACCCAGCTTGACGGCGCGGGCGTATTCGCCCCGATACTGCTTCTGTCTATCGTCGCGATGATAGTCGTGGGCGTGATAACGCTGCTTGAAAAGAAGATTATAACGTGGAGAAATGATATGTAGATGAAGTAAGGCCGCAGGAGTAAATCCTGCGGCCTTTGTGCGTGGGTTATGTGGCTGATTCTTTGAGAGACGTTTCAGCTTTCGGATGGGTTGTTTCTTCGTTTGGTTGAGTTTGTGGCAATTGGATGTTAGTGTTCATTTGCTGTACAATGTTTGCAATTCCCTGCTGTACAATTGCAGTATTATTAATAGAATCATACATGGCTTTAGGAATATATGGAGACTGGATATCATCCCACGAAATTTCATCTTTATAGCCAAGTGAATTTGACATGCTTTCTAAGAGTTTATATAGTGCGGTTTTGCGTTGCTCCAATTGCATATCATCTGGTTTTTGAATGCACAGCATTTTGTAG
>JAFOLN010000295.1 GCA_017419325.1 Clostridia bacterium | reverse complement strand
ATGGAGGACATAAACCTCCATTTTACGGGCGACATGCACGCGGTGACCGCCGCGAACAACCTGTTGTGCGCCGTTATAGACAACCACATAAAGCACGGAAACGCCTTAGGCATAGACCCCCGGAGGATAGTTTTCGGGCGCGTCATGGACATGAACGACAGGGTGCTTCGGTCCATGGTGGTGGGGCTTGGCGGCCTTGTAAACGGCACGCCCCGCGAGGAGCGCTTTACCATAACCGTGGCAAGCGAGATAATGGCCGTTTTGTGCCTCTCCGAAAGCATTTCCGACTTAAAGGAGCGCTTCGGCGAGATAACGGTTGGATATACTTACGACGGCGACCCGGTCAAGTGCCGCGACCTTAAGGTTCACGGCGCGATGGCGGCGCTTATGAAGGACGCTGTGCTCCCAAATCTTGTGCAGTCGCTTGAAAACACGCCCTGCCTTATCCACGGCGGCCCCTTCGCAAACATTGCCCACGGCTGCAATTCGATAATAGCAACAAAGCTTGCGCTCTCCGTGGCCGACTACGCCATAACGGAGGCGGGCTTCGGCGCGGATCTCGGCGCGGAGAAGTTTCTTAACATAGTAAGCCCCAAGGTGGGCAAGGCGCCCGACTGTGTTGTGCTTGTGGCAACGGTGCGCGCGCTTAAATATAACGGCGGCGTAAAGAAGGACGCGCTGGGCGAGGAAAACGTGGCGGCGGTGCGCGAGGGACTCTGCAACCTTGAGGCCCATATAGACAACCTTAAGGCCTTCGGGTTAAATATCGTAGTCGCTCTGAACAGCTTCTATAAGGACACCGAGGCCGAGGTGGCCGAGGTGAAGGCGCTCTGCGACAGAAAGGGCGTTCCCATGGAGGTATCCCGCGCCTTCGAGCTGGGCGGAAAGGGCTCCCTGAAGCTTGCTCAGACGGTGGTGGGCGTATGCTCGGACAAGCCCATGTTCAAGCGGACTTACGAGGACGAGGACCCCACAAGAGTAAAGATAGAGAAGATAGCAAAGAACATCTACGGCGCGGCGGACGTGGTATTTTCGTCCAAGGCGGAAAAGATGCTTCTTGAGATAAACATGCGCGGGCTTGACACGCTGCCCGTGTGCATGGCGAAGACGCAGTATTCGCTGTCGGACGACCCGGCTCAGCTGGGACGGCCGAAGAACTTTACGATAACGGTAAAAGAGATAGTGCCGAAAACGGGCGCGGGCTTTATTGTGGTAATGACGGGCGACATAATGACTATGCCCGGCCTGCCCAAGCGTCCGTCGGCGGAGAATATAGACATAGACGAAAACATGGAGATATCCGGACTGTTTTGAGGGGATCATGGAATACTTTTCTAACTCACAGGAACAAACGGAATATATAGCCTCGGAGTTTACGAAGACCCTGAAGGCGGGCGACGTTGTGGCGCTTTTCGGCGACCTGGGCGCGGGAAAGACCGCCTTTGTTCGCGGCATGGCGAACGCTTTGGGCGTTACGGAGCACGTTACAAGCCCCACGTTCGTCATATTGAACGAGTACCCGGGCGCCGTACCGCTCTACCACTTCGATATGTACCGACTGGAGGGCGCCGACGAGGAGGCGCTTAATGACGTGGGCTACTACGAATACGCGGGCGGCGACGGCATATGCGCCATTGAATGGAGCGAGTATATAGAGGATTATCTCCCGAAGGACTGCTACCGGGTAAAGATTACGCTTGACGACGGGGACGAGCGCGCCCGCCGCATAGAGATTTCGCGGGCGGGAGGTGCGTAGGATGCTTATATTATCGGTGGATTCCACCGCGAAGGCGGCCGCGGCGGCCGTGTGCGACGATACGAAGCCGTTAAGCCATGTGTTTCTGAACACGGCGCTCACCCACTCGCAGACGCTGCTTTTGCTTATAGACGAGGCGCTTAAGAACGCGGGCGTTACTGTAGACGACATAGACCTTCTTGCGGTGTCGAACGGGCCCGGCTCGTTTACGGGCGTGCGAATAGGCGTGTCGCTCGTCAAAGGCCTTGGCTTCGAGCGGGACGTGCCCTGCGCCGGCGTTTCAACGCTTGAGGCGCTTTCAAGAAACGCCGAGGGCTTCGGAGGCGTATGCTGCGCCGTGATGGACGCAAGGAACAGGCAGGTATATAACGCCCTGTTTCGCATAGACGCGGGCGATTTCAGAAGGCTTACGCCCGACCGCGCCATAAGCACGGCAGAGCTTCGTGAGGAGCTTGAGGCGTTTTCGGAGCCCATAGTCCTTGTGGGCGACGGGGCGCAGCTTTGTTATGAACAGTTCGGGGACATGAAAAATGTGAGCATAGCCAACGAGACGGCACGGCTTCAGAACGCCGTTTCCGTGGCGCGCGCGGCATTTTATATGTATAAAGAGGGAAAATGCGTAAAGTCGGAGGAGCTTAAGGTCAATTATTTAAGGCTCTCTCAGGCGGAGCGCGAATATGAAAAAAAGCTCAAAGGGGAAAAAACGGGGAAATGAAAAAAATAGCTATCGGCAGCGATCACGGAGGATTTATTTTAAAGGGAGAGGTCATAGAGCATCTTAAATCAAAGGGGCTTGAGGTGAAGGATTTCGGCACTTATTCCCATGATTCCTGCGACTATCCCGATTACGCCGCCCTTGTGGGAGAGGCGGTGGCCAAAGGAGAATACGACTGCGGCATACTCATATGCGGCACGGGCATAGGAGTGTCCATAGCCGCAAATAAGGTTCGCGGCATACGCGCGGCCTGCGTATCGGACACGTTTTCCGCGAAGATGTGCAGAGCGCACAACAATGCGAATATCCTTTGCTTCGGCGAGCGCGTTGTGGGCCACGGTCTTGCAATGGAGCTTGTGGACGCATATCTTGAAACGCCCTTCGAGGGCGAGCGTCATATAAAGCGCATCGAGAAAATAACGGCGCTTGAAAGTAAATAAAAAAATATTTGTCAGGGAGGTATAAAATGGCTGATTACATAGTTGCAACCGCATCCACGGCCGATCTGCCGAGAGAATTCCTGGAGGAGCACGACGTTCCCTTTATAAGCTACACCTATATAATGAACGAGGAGTTATACGAGGACGACTGCCGCGAGGAGACGAAGAACGAGGTATACAAGAAAATGAGATCGGGAGTAGGGCTTACCACCTCGATGATAAATACATATTCGTATATCGAATTTTTCGAAAAGCTTATGGACACGGGCAAGGACGTTATCTTCCTTGATATGTCCCAGAAGCTTTCCACCTCGTATATAAGCGCGGCGGAGGCAACGGAGCATATTCATCAGAAGTACCCGAACCAGCGCTTCTATAACGTGGACACCCGCTGCGTATCGGGCGGTCTCGGACTTCTCGTTTTCAAGGTAATAGAGCTTCGCGACGCGGGCAAGAGCTTTGACGAAACGATAGAGTGGATAGAGGCGAACAAGTTAAAGATAATACACCGCTTCACCGTTGACGACCTCGAATACTTAAAGCGCGGCGGACGCGTGTCGAACGCGGCGGCGCTTATCGGCTCCATGCTTTCCATAAAGCCGGTGCT
>JAFOLN010000294.1 GCA_017419325.1 Clostridia bacterium | reverse complement strand
GACTGTTACCAAGGCCGGCGCTTCTGTAGACCCCGCGAACCCCATAGGCGCAAAGGGCCCCGTATACAGTGAAGGCCTCTATAACGTGGACGCGGTGGTGGGTAACGTGGAGTCCTTCTCCTCCGACACCTACGCCGCTCTGGCTGACAAGCTCAACGCGGTTCTGCCCGCGTATCCCGTTGACATGTCCGTATTCGGACTGTCCGACGAATGTCTTATGAGCTGGACGGTGAAGGACGGAACGGTCACCTTCGGCGAGACCACCGTAAAATCGCCTTACGTTCGTCCCGCCGCAGACTATGTATATCCCGAAATGAAGGCTCTTCGGGACGCCATAGCCAAGGCCAAGGCTGTGGACAGGAATAAATACACCGAAAGCAGCCTTAAGACCATGGACGACGCGCTTTCGGCCGCTGAGGAGATACTTCCCAAGTATCAGGAACTTGCATCACAGGAAGAAACCGATGAGGCTTCGGTTACCGCTCTTAATGAGTCCGCGGCGTCCGCGGCAAAAACCCTTGAGGACGCCGTTAAGAATTTAGCGGCTAAGCCTTCCCGCAACGGCGGCGGTGGCGGAGGCGGCGGAAGCTCCGCTCCTTCGACGTATGCAGTAACGCCCGCTGCCGCAGTGAACGGCACCCTGAGCGTAAGCGCCGACAAGGCAAAGTCGGGCGACAAGGTGACCGTCACCGTAAAGCCAAACGATGGCTATAAGGCGGAGAGCCTTAAGGTCACCGACAAAAACGGCAGGGAAATAACCGTCACCGATAACAAAGACGGCACATATACATACACCATGCCCGCATCCGCGGTCACGGTGAGTGCAAGCTTCGTGCCTGCCGACACGGCCGCGCAGGCTGACGCTCCCGGGGCAAAGGGCTTCGTTGACGTGCCCAAGGACGCTTACTTCGGCGCACCCGTGGACTGGGCAGTGGAGAAGGGGATTACCGCCGGTGTGGACGATACACACTTCGCTCCCGACGCCTCCTGCACCCGTGCGCAGATGGTGACCTTCCTGTGGCGCGCCGCAGGCTCTCCCGCTCCCGCGGTCAGCGAAAATCCGTTCGCTGACGTGGACAAAGGCAGCTACTATGAACAGGCAGTTCTTTGGGCAGTGGAGAAGGGAATAACTCTGGGCACCGACGCCGAGCACTTCTCGCCCGACGCCGCCGTGAACCGCGCTCAGAGCGTGACCTTCCTCTATCGTCTCTCGGGCGAAAAGACCGACGGAGAGAATCCCTTTACCGATGTGGCCGGGGACGCTTACTGCTATGACGCGGTACTGTGGGCTGTCGGCCATAACGTGACAAACGGAACGGCTCCCGGCGTATTCTCTCCCGACGACGACTGCACGAGAGGTCAGATTGTGACGCTTCTGTACCGCTCGGAGCACCCGGGACAGTAAGAACGCATGAAGACCCGTCAAAATGGTCTGTACGCTATAAAAAGAGAGGCTGAGCACCCCGAAAGGGAAAGCCCGGTCGCGAAAATGAAGATACCCGCTTTCGGCCTGTGCCGAAAGCGGGTATCTTGACGCACGGAAGCGAAAATATATAACGAAGCCATAAAAAATGACGTGTAAACAGTTTGGCGCCCCGGCCGTATGTCCGGGACGCCGTTATAAAATGCAGGCTTTGCCCGCTTGGTGAGGGCTAATATTTTATCTGGGCAAGCGTTGCGGCATTCGCGTATACCGTAACCTTCGCGTCGCAGTCAACGTCGTAATCGTATATTTCCTTATGCTTTAAGTCTTCGAGCACTTCTTCCATGTTCACGCCGTTGAATATGTGGAAGATGGGATCGGAGCTTTTGTATGTGTATACGTTCACAACGGTGGTAAACTCATACTGACCGTCCTCGGGATATATCCTCTCTGGGCGGGGCTCGGAGGCGTCGTCGTCCGTATCTGTCGGATATTCCTCATCGTAGTAGTCATACTCATCATCGTAGCCGTCGCCATAGTATTCTCTGAAGTTATAATAGTAGTAGCGGCCCTGCGCCCTGTCGTAGTAAAAATCGTATATGCGCTCGCCGTCATGCCAGAGATAGCTTTCCGTAGTTGTGCCGGACTGGAAATACTGTTCGTCGCAGCTCACATCGATTCTCATCATGTTATCGGGGACGGAATCGTCCTCAACGAGCGTGAACGTACCGTCGGACAGCGCGTCGGGACTTTGCGGCTGACCGTAAAGGTCGAGCGTCAGGCGTATATTCCTGTTTCCGGTATCGCGGGGAAGACTTATTTCATACGTCTCCGTATCATAATCGCCCGCGCTCTGCGCGGCCATCTTTTTGCCCATGTATTTATAGCTTCCGTATTCGACCACGGTAACGCCCGCGCCGATGCCCACAAGCAGTATGCCTATAATAAACATGACAAGCAGCTTTTTATACGTCACTGCCGACACCTCCTTTCGCGTCCTTTGCCGAAAACGTCTGCGCCGGGGTCTCCCGTTTGCCGAAGAGCGCCTTGAACACGGCCCATATAAGGGCAAGCAGGCAAAGCACGATGCCAAGCGCTATAAGCATGATGCCTATTATGCCGAAGCCCTGCGCCACAAGCGCGATGCTGACGCCAAGCCCCATGACGGCCGCGACTCCCGCGAGTATTACGGGTATCATTATTATCACAATGAAGACCTTAAGGATAACGCCTAAGACCGAGCCGATAACGTGCGCCGCGGAGGGGGATGCGTTCGCCCCGGGTCGGGGGGACTCTCCGCCGTTTACCGTCTTATTCTGCCAGGTGAAGGCGTGATACTTTTTCTTCTTTTCGCCGCCGGGCGCGCCTTCGCCCTGTGTGTGTTTGTTTTCCCCGGATTCGTTTTCTTTTGCCGCCTCGTTTCCCGCGGGGGCGGTCTTTTCTTCATACGGTTCGTTTTTCATGCCGCTCATAAAGTCCGAAGCCTCCTTTTCTCCCGTATAACCGTCGCCGACCGTGCGTCTTACGAAATAGTAGATGCTGTAGCAGACGACGCCGATGTATACGATGTTTATAAGTACCGCAAATATAACCGTGAGCACCGTTTCAAACGGGCCGGGCAGAAGCCCTAAAAACAGAGTCGGCAGATGGGTGAGAAGATACACGGGTATGCGAAGCAGGATAAGCACAAGTATAAGCACGATGAATTTTAAAACAAGGGCAAACACTTCTTTTCCGCTCTTTTGCGATATGGAATGCGCGGCCCGGTTTATCCAGTCGGCGAACGCCGACGCCTTGTCCGCGACCTTCTTTTCGAACGTATGCTCCTGCGAACGCGCCTGCCTTGCATAATCGGCGTTTAAGTTGTACGCATCGAGTATCTCGTCGGCAAGCTCGTCCACATCGCCGAAATCAGCGATGGCGTCCTCCTCGCTCTGACCCTCGGCCGTTTTCATGTCGATATGCTGGGAGTATTCCGCGATTATGTCGTCGCGCTCCTTTT
>JAFOLN010000293.1 GCA_017419325.1 Clostridia bacterium | reverse complement strand
TTTAAAGCGCGCCATTTATAGACGGCATGAGGGCGCGTCTTCAGGTCTTCGAAGCGTCTCGCCATGAGGCATCATTCAAGACTGTTTTTCCACCAATTGGCGCTGACGCGCCCGTGACTTTGGTGCCCGCTGGTGGTTAGGCGGGATGGGACAGGAAGGCTTTTTGAGCGGTTCGGCATTTTGCGATGTCGGCGTTTGACGCAATGTTACATATTTAAAATAATTGTTGAAAGATAAAATAATTTGATATAAAGACTAAGAGAATTGATACAGAGGTATGCCATGAATTATGATGAACAGAAGATTATCCCGGTAGAGATAAGGGCCGAGATGCAGAAATCGTATATCGATTACGCCATGAGCGTTATCGTGGGGCGCGCGCTGCCCGATGTGCGCGACGGACTGAAGCCGGTACACCGCCGCATACTCTACACCATGTACGAGGCGGGGCTTACATACGACAAGGCTTACTCAAAGTCCGTTGCCACCGTAGGCGACGTGTTGAAGAAGTACCATCCCCACGGCGACGCCTCCGTATACGACGCGCTTGTGCGTCTGGCGCAGGATTTCTCGCTCAGATATCCCCTCGTTGACGGACGCGGCAACTTCGGCTCCGTGGACGGCGACCCGCCGGCGGCCTACCGTTACACCGAGGCCCGCATGGCGAAGATCTCCGACTGGCTCCTTATGGACATCGAAAAGGAGACCGTGGACTTTACCCCGAGCTTCGACGACCAGCGAAAGGAGCCCGTAATACTGCCTACGCGCCTTCCCACGCTCCTTTTAAACGGCTCCATGGGCATAGCCGTGGGCATGGCGACCAATATCCCGCCCCACAACCTCTGCGAGGTGGCGGACGCGCTCTTATGCGTCATAGACAACCCGGAGGCGACGCTGGACGACATAATGCAGCACTTAAAGGGCCCCGACTTTCCCACCGGCGGCATAATCCTCGGACGCTCCGGCATACGTGAGGCGTATTATACGGGACGCGGCCGCATAACCGTGCGCGCCCGCACCGAAATCGAGGAGTTCAAGGAGGGGCGCTACCGCATAGTCGTAACGGAGATACCCTACGGCGTCAACAAGTCGCGCCTTATAGAGAGCATGGCCGACCTTGTAAAGCAGAAGCGCGTTGAGGGCATATCCGACCTGCGCGACGAGTCCGACAGAAAGGGCATGAAGATTATCATAGAGATTAAACGCGACGCGAACGCGCAGGTGGTACTAAACCAGCTCTTTAAGCACTCACAGCTTCAGGACACCTTCTCCGTCAATATGCTCGCGCTCGTTGACAACCAGCCTAAAACCCTGGGCATTCGCCAGATTCTCGACAGCTTCGTTCGCTTCCGCGAGGAGGTAGTCGAGAACCGCACCCGCTTCGAGCTTAGAAAGGCCCGCGACCGCGCCCATATCCTTGAGGGGTTAAAGATCGCCATCGACTTTATAGACGAAGTAATAAACATAATAAGAAACAGCCCCGACGTAGCCACGGCGAAAACGGGACTTATGGAGCGCTTCGGCCTTTCCGACATACAGGCGCAGGCCATCGTTGATATGCGCCTCGGCCGTCTCGCCGGACTCGAGCGCGAAAAGATAGAGGCGGAGCTTATGGAGATGCGCGCCCTCATAGAGCGCTGCGAGAGAATACTCGCGGACGAGGGTCTTGTTCTCGGCATAATACGCGACGAGCTTATCGAGGTAAGAGGCAAGTTCGGCGACGAACGTCGCACCGAGATCTCACCCGTTGAGAACGAGATAGACATAGCCGACCTCATCCCCGAGGAGGACTGCGCATATCTTCTCACCCACTACGGCTACATAAAGCGCATGCCCGTGTCGGCATACAAGGCCCAGAGGCGCGGCGGACGCGGCATAACGGGCATGACGATGCGCGAGGAGGACTTCGTTGAGCGCATTGTTACGGGCAGCTCCCATGAATTTATACTTTTCTTTACGAACAAGGGCAGAATGTTCAAAAAGAAGGGCTACGAGATACCCGAGGCGGGACGCACCGCGAAGGGCATGAACGTGGTAAACCTGCTTGAAATAGAGTCGGACGAAAAGATTACGGCCCTGATAATACTAAAAGACCTCGACGAGGGCTTCATGACCATGATAACGAAGCTTGGCACCATAAAGAAAACGGCGCTCCGCGAGTTCAACAAGAGCCGCCGCGGCGGTCTTATCGCCCTGTCTCTCGACGAAGGCGACGAGCTTATCTGCACCGAGCACACCGACGGCACGGCACAGCTTATCGCGGCCACCGCCGAGGGCAAGGCCATCCGCTTCATGGAAAGCGACGTGCGCCCCATGGGACGCGGAGCGCGCGGCGTCCGCGCAATAAGGCTTGAGGATGGTGACGTAATCATCGGCGCGTCCGCCGTGAGCGACGGCTGCGAGCTTCTCACCGTAACGGAGAACGGCTTCGGAAAGCGCACCCCCGTATCCGAGTACCGCCTTCAGTCACGCGGCGGCGGCGGCGTGATAAATTACCGCATAACCGAAAAGACGGGCAGAGCCGTAAGCTGCACCGCCATCCGGCCGGGAGAGGAGCCTGACATACTGCTCATAGCCTCCGACGGCGTTATAATAAGGTTCTCCGCCGACACCGTGTCCCGCGTGGGCAGAGCCGCAAGCGGCGTAAAGCTCATGCGCCTCGCATCCGGCGTTAAGGTAGTCAACATGGCCTGCGCGCAGAAGGAGACGGACTCCGAACAGGCGCCCGAGGCGGCCGAAACGCCCGAAGAAGAGTGAAAATTATACAAAATACACAAAAAAACATAGAAAAACGCACGATAAACTTAAACAGCCGCATTGATTTTTAATAAAAGGGAATATTGCATTTTCTCAAGGCGTGTGATAAGATAAATTAGGTATGTTAGCATGATACTTTCAGGGGCTGTCCGAAAAAGGGCAGACGTACGGTGTCCCTTTTCAGACTTCCGACACGAAAGAATTTTGTGAAACATAACCGAAAAAATAAAATATTTTTAAAACGGAGGAAATTACTTATGTCTAATCCTTTTAGCCAGGACCTCCTCATTTCCGAGGAGCAGAAGGAACTCGTAGCATTAGTTAAAGAGTTCGCAGAAACGAAAGTTAAGCCTGTTGTAGAGCAGTGCGACAGAGACGACACCCTTCCGATGGAAGTTTACGAGCAGGCAATGGAGATGGGTCTCCATATGACCGTTCTTCCCGAAGAAGTAGGCGGCATGGGCCTCGACCACCTTACGAACTGCCTCCTTATGGAAGAGCTTGCTAAGGTAGACGCAGGTTTCGCAGTAGGCTGCTCCGCAAACGGCCTCGCTTGCGAGCCTATCATGATCGGCGGTACGAAAGAGCAGCAGAAGTACTTCGCAAGCGTTCTTCAGCAGAAGAAGTTCGCAGCATTCTGCCTCACCGAGCCTGATGCAGGTTCCGACGTTTCCGCAGCAAAGACGAAGGCAGTATTCGACGAGAAGACCAACGAGTGGGTTATAAACGGTACGAAGTGCTTCATCACCAACGGCGGCGTTGCAAGCATCTACGTTGTATTCGCAGTAACCGAGAAGGATGCATCCTCCCCGTACAAGGCAATGAGCGCATTCATCGTTGAGAGAGATCTCCCCGGCGTATCCGTAGGTAAGAAGGAAGACAAGATGGGTATCCGCCTGTCCTCCACCACCGAAGTTATATTCGAAGACGTTCGCGTTCCCGCTGACCATCTCGTAGGCGGCGAAGCAGCTCGCGGCAAGGGCTTCAAGCTTGCAATGCAGGTTCTTGACTCGTCCCGTCCGACCGTTGGCTCCATGGCTTGCGGTATCGCTCAGCGCTGCATCGACGAGTGCGTAGAGTATGCTAACACCAGAAAGACCTTCGGTAAGCCGATCGCAGCTCTGCAGTCCATGCAGTTCAAGCTTGCTGATATGGAAATGACCACTCAGGTTGCTAGACAGTACTGCCACTATGCAGCACAGGTTCAGGACAGCGGCATTAAGCCCTATTCGAAGCTCTCCTCCATCGCTAAGTGCTTCGCAGGCGACAACGCTGTAAGAGTTGCAACCGAGGCTATCCAGATCTTCGGCGGTTACGGTTATTCCAAGGAGTACCCGATCGAGAAGCTTCTCCGCGACGCTAAGATCTATCAGATCTTCGAAGGCACCAACGAGATCCAGAGAGTCGTTATCGCCGGCAACCTGTTAAGAGGTTATTAATACCGGGCGAAAGCTTACAGTTTCATAAACGTGTTGATAATGAAGGGCGTAACGCCCTTCATTATCAGCTAAAATACACTAATAATAGGAGAGAATATCGTGGAAATAGTTGTATGTATCAAACAAGTACCGGATACTACCGAAATCACCATCGATCCGGTTACCAATACTCTTAACAGAGCAGGCGTTCCCGCTATCGTAAACCCGTTCGACGCATATGCACTTGAGCTGGCTGTTCAGTACAAGGAAAAGTATGCAAACGACGCACACATCACCGTTGTAAGCATGGGTCCCCCGCAGGCAAAGGCAGCTTTAAAGGAATGCCTTTCCGTAGGCGCTGAGGAAGCTTACCTCGTTACCGACCGTGCATTCGGCGGTTCCGATACGCTTGCTACCGGTTACATCATTTCGACTACGTTAAAGAAGATCTGCCAGCTGAAGGGTATCGACAAGTTCGACATCATCTTCTGCGGCAAGCAGGCTATCGACGGCGATACCGCACAGGTTGGCCCGCAGACTGCTGAGTACATGGATCTTCCCCAGGTTACCTACGCTGTTGATATGGAAGAGTGCCCGACCCCCGGCGCTGTTCGCGTTAAGAAGGAATGCGAAGACGGTTTCCGTGTAATCGAGCTTCCCACTCCCTGCATCATCACCGTTACGAAGCCGAAGTGGGAGCCCAGACTTGCTACCATTAAGAGCAAGATGGCTGCCAACAAGAAGGTTATAGCTGAGATCACCGCTGCTGACATGGAAGGTCTTATCGACACCGCACGCTGCGGCCTTAAGGGTTCGCCGACCAAGGTTAGAAAGACGTTCGTACCGCAGAAGAAGCAGGGCGGTCTTAAGATCGAAGGCGAAACCGCAGGCGACGCTGCCAAGAAGCTCGTTGGCTTACTGGCAGACGCCAAGATAATATAATTGGGAGGAAGAAGTAAATGAGTTTCGAAGAATACAAGAATGTATGGGTTTACATTGAGACTAACAAGGGCGACGCAAAGAACGTAGGTCTTGAGCTTCTCAATCCCGCAAGAGGTCTTGCTGATTTCCACAAGGAGAACGTTATCGCTCTCGTAATCGGTTACAAGACCGAGGCAGCCGTTAAGAAGGCTTTCGAGTACGGCGCAGACGAAGTTTACGTTGTAGACGACGAAATATATGACGAATATTCGACCGACGCTTATGTAAAGGCTATCGTTGATACCGTTAACCTCTACAAGCCGTCCGCATTACTTATAGGCGCTACGAACAACGGCCGTGACATGGGCCCGCGTATCTCCTGCCGTCTCCAGACCGGTCTTACCGCAGACTGCACGCAGCTCGGTATAGACGAAGAGAGCGGAAACGTAGCATGGACCCGTCCGGCATTCGGCGGTAACCTGATGGCTACCATCCTTTGCCCGAACCACCGTCCCCAGATCGGTACCGTTCGTCCCGGCGTGTTCAAGAAGAACGAGCCCGTTGCAGGCAAGACCGGCCCCTGCACGAACATCACCGATAAGGTTAAGATCGCTCCCGCTGACGTTCGCACGAAGCTTATCGAATTCATCAAGGAAGAGGGCGCTGAGACCGTTAACCTTGAAGAAGCTGACATCATCGTATCCGGCGGCCGCGGCGTTAAGGGCCCCGAGGGCTTCTCTATTATCAGAGAGCTTGCAGACGCTATCGGCGGCGTAGTTGGCGCATCCCGTGCAGCAGTTGACGCAGGCTGGATCCCGCACGCACATCAGGTTGGCCAGACCGGTAAGACCGTTGGCCCGAAGATCTACATCGCTTGCGGTATCTCCGGCGCTATACAGCACCGCGCAGGTATGTCCTCCTCCGAGTGCATCATCGCCATCAACAAGGATCCCGAGGCTCCGATGTTCGACATCGCTGACTACGGTATCGTAGGCGACCTCTTCGAGGTATGCCCCGCACTGGCAGCTGAAATAAGAAAGCTGAAGGCTCAGTAAGATAAGTCTTGATTGAGTTTAAAAGCCCCGCTCAAACGAGCGGGGCTTTTTTATATGCTTTTTTGGGAAAAAGCATATGTGGGAAAAGGGCAAATTCGTTTTTATAAGCAGGGAATCCCCGCTTTGACATCCCGCAGGGACTT
>JAFOLN010000292.1 GCA_017419325.1 Clostridia bacterium | reverse complement strand
GTGTTGCCACGAAAAAAAGACGCGGCTGACATGACGATACGGAGCAAAAAGGCTTAACTCACTTCTGCGTGGGCTTAAATAAAAGCGAGGCGAGCACTCCGAATATGACGGCGGACTTACGTACATATCAGCGATGGAGGAAAATCTTCAGATAATAGCGGACGCGCTGTCATGAGAATAAAAGAATCATATGCGCTTCACATTTCGTGTGAGGCGCATTTTTCATTTATAAAAAACGCAACGTAAGGCGTGCTTTTTGCTATCCTTCGGCGCATCCCGGCCGGGGAGCCGTTTTTTTGCTTTTTTTGACTGCGGATTCTTTTTCGAAAGTTGCAATTATTGAAATCCGGCATTATAATTATTATAACGAATCATGTTTATGTGAGGTGCGGATATGAAAAACGACACTCAAAAAGGCCGGTCCGTCTTATCTGCAATTACCTCAGTCTATCTGGCCGTAATGCTGAGCGCATATCTGCTGTATCCGGGACTTGGCGGATACCGGCAGATAACCGCCCAGAAATGGCAGGCATATCTTTTTATTACGTGCGCGTACGCGGTCATAATGATAATAGTACGCCTCGAGCTCGCGGTAACGGGCGTTTACCGACTGCCCGCGCCGTCTGCGTTATGGAAGTCTCTCGGGCTTCCCGTTAAGCTTGTTATTCTCTATCTTGTTTTCACGGCGATATCGGCAGCCGTATCGGAATATCCAAAGATCGCCGTATGGGGCGGCGGACGATGCGAGGGCCTCGCGGCCGTTTTGCTTTACTGCCTCGGATTTATTCTCATTTCCCGTTACGCGCGTCCCGGACGCTGGATGATGTGGGTCTTTGCCGCCGCGATGGGGTTAAACTGCATTCTTGCGCTTTTTCAGCTTGCAGGTCACAATCCGCTTATGCTCTATCCGGAGGGAATGAATTATTACGACGCGAACAGGCTGTACGCCGGAGAATTCTTGGGCACCGTGGGAAACGTCGATATTCTGTCCGCCCTGCTGAGCCTCAGCATTCCTGCGTTTGCGGCATTCATAATAAAGAGCAAAAGCGCAGCCGAGCGCTGTCTTTTTGCCATAGCGGCGGCGCTGTGCCTTATCGTGCTTTTCAAGGCGTTCGTCGCCGGAGGCATATTGGGCGTATTCGGCGCCTTAGTCATTAGCATACCGCTGTATTTAAGCTCCGGACGCGCGCGGAAACGAGCGCTTATCGCCGTAATTGCCTTTTTTGCGCTGCTTATCGCCGCGATGTACGCGTTCGGACAGAATACGGGCGGATTCATATATGAAGCCTCGCAGATCATGCACGGCCATTTCGACGACACGTACGGGTCGGGACGAATATATATCTGGCGCAACGTCATCCCGCTCATAGCCCAAAAACCCCTGTTCGGCGGCGGCCCCGATACGCTGGGACTTCGTGTGGACGCAGTGTTTGAACGTTTTGACGAGAACCTTGGGATAATGATACGCAGCGCTATCGACGCCGCCCACAATGAATATCTTAACGTGCTCGTAAATCAGGGGGTGCTGGCGTTTGCGGCATATTTATCTGCGCTTATCGCTTTGGCGGTACGTCTCGTGCTGCGCGCTCACCTGAGTCTTTTCGTGCTTGTCTGCGGATGCGCCGCGATCGGCTACTCAATTCAGGCGTTCTTCGGCATAAGCTCTCCGATCTCAACACCTTATTTTTGGATTGCGCTGGGATTTCTGAACTGCGCCGAAGCCGCCTTTGAAAATAAAAACTATAAGAAAGGAAGGGATCGTAAATGAACTTGATCGTTCGTAAGCTTTTGAGTCTCAATCTTGCGGTACTGGCGATTTTCTTGTTTGCGCTGCCGGCGCATGCGTGGGCGGGCTTCGAGCCAGAAGTGCGCGTCGAAGATGAAGAAGAAGCCGTTCCGGCGCCTGAGTGGGCGCTTTCGGAAGATGAGTATTCCATAGCGCGCGGCGAAGCCATGCTCGCGGCGGGATACGACGAATACTCTCCGACGGACGCGGACTCGCCCGATGACGGGGACGATAACGCCGCAAAGCTGCAGGCCGACGGATATTCCATCAAGGTGGGCGACGAAGAATTCTTCTCCGAAGAAACGTGCTCCGGCTTGGGCTGGTCATACGAGGACGGCACGCTCGAGCTGACCGGCTATAACGGCCCGCAGATAACGGCCAGCGGCGATCTTTCGGTCTACACGTCGGGAGACGTGACCATAAGCGGCGCGCAAGGGGAACGCGGAGCGACCGCGATAGCGGCCGAAGGCAATCTGTTCATATTCGTGGGGAACGGTACGCTGAACATTAACGGAGGCGACGGAACGCGTTACGGCGGCAGCGCGGTATACGCGCAGACCTTTTACGCCGTGATAGCCGACGGAAGCATGACTATTACCGGCGGCAGTGCGACGAACGGCGAATGGGGCGGACACGGCATCGATTCGCACAGCGTGTCTATAGATTCCGTCAGCAAAGCAGACGCCCCGTTCACGGTCAAAGGCGGCAGTGCTTTCATGTCCGCAATCGCGACCGCGGGCGGCAGCGGCGGATGCGGAATATACGCCTATGACATTTATGTAAACGGCAGCGGCAGCATTACGGGCGGAGACGGCGATGCTCCCGCGCCCGCGGTTTATTTTAACTCAAGCTGCCAGTTCGGGCTGATCAATATGATGTTAACCGGCGGACGCACGCCAAAGGGCAGATATTCCACGGCCGTACAGTGTTCAGGCTGGGCGGAGGAAACGTATTACCTCCATCCGCACACCACTTTAAGCGGCGAATCGGACGCACTCTCGATCGAGATAAACCGCTATGAGCTGATGCTTAAGGGGGGCGGCGGATTGCTCAACGGGGCGACGTTTACGACCCTGTACGATTATTATCCCACGTGGTACGATCTGTCCGAATACGTTTTTTCGCTCGACGGTTCGACTCAGGTGCTGTGGACGAGCGCGTCGGGAGACCTGATCGCGCTTGACGCTCTGTACAGACCCGCGAGCGATACGTGGCTGGCCGCCGAATGGGTAGAAGTATCCGGGGGAGATACGGTTTTAAACGGCCTCGGAGGCATGTTCGAGGACGGCAGCCTCTGGCAAAAATACACGCCTCCTGCGACGGCTGACCCCATACTTCCGTCGAAGCTCACGTATGACGATGTAGACGAGGTTCTGGCGGGCTGGGGCACGGTCCTTTCTCCCGAACCCGATGATAACGGCGTATTGAGCGGTATCTGGTACGAGTGCGGGACCCGTCTGAAGACGCCTGAGGATACTTACACCGTGCTTTATGCCGAAAATGCGCGGGACGGCTTTTATATAGTATATCATCCCTCATCGGGCGTTCCTTCCGCGGGCGGGAATGTGACGGTGCAGTACGCTTATAAGGCGTCGAGCACCGATCTCGATCTTTATACAATAGACGGCGGCAGCTATCTTAAAGGGCCGAACGGCCGGGCATTTCTCGGATGGTCGACAAGAGCGATGGGCAGCGCCGATATCAAGCCGGGCGACACGGTACACGTGTCTCTGGGCGTTCCGATCAACCTTTACGCCGTATGGGACGGCGCGGAATACGGATACACCTCCGATGAATGCACCGCGTGGGTGGATCCCGAGAAAAAAACGGTAACGGTCGAGATAGACGAGACCACGTATAAGAGCCTGGGCGAGCCATCAAGTGTCATCGTATCGTCATACGAGAGAGGCTCAAGGTTCAAGGGCTGCGCTGTGGGCGCGCCGCAAAAGGGCGGCACGACCGAATTGACCGTAAGCTACGACGGCGAAGTACCGCCTATGATAAGGGTATTCTCGCTTGACTCGTCGTTCAGACCTAAGCGAAACAGTATAGATATAAATATTCCCGCGATGACTCCGTCGTCCGTAAGATAGCGCACGGGGGCAGTCACGCGCATAAACTGAATTTTAAAAAGACCGGGCCTTCGGCGTCACAGTCAAAGGGCTCGGTCGTTATTTTTTCTGGCGAAAGACCCGCGAAGCAAGCACGCCGAATATGACGATGGTCCCGACGCCCCTGGCAAGGGAACAGGCAAAGCCGAGTAAGGGCACGGCGGCTCCGCGCCCTAGAGTATCACGCCCAAAGCGACGCATACCGTAAGTTTTGTACGTGGGGGTGAGGTTCGTTTTGTCTATGAGAAGCAGACACGCGTCGCAGACAGCGCCTACTATAACGAAGGCCCTGAACATATTGCGGACAGTATGCGAGTTTTTCGAGAACGTCTTTACGAGAGCTAAGTAGTCCGAATTGCTTTTCCGCATATTATCACCTCATGCGTAGTATCTTACGATGCAAAAGAAGTATGCAAAAAAAGCGAAATTTTTTAATAAACATAATTGACAAACGATATCGACTTCGCTATAATATAAAAGTCACATCGAGGTGTGGCTCAGTTTGG
>JAFOLN010000041.1 GCA_017419325.1 Clostridia bacterium | reverse complement strand
GTTTTCAACATCTACGTCAAGCACAGCTTTTACAAAATCAGCCAGATCCGGCGTTCTGAATGAGCGCACCGATGTTGCCAAATGAAGCTTATCGCGCTCAAATATGTTCAGGCCGTGTATCATTTCCTGCCATGGCCGATCACGACGATACTCCTCATCATTTAATTGTGGAGTAATATATACATCCCAATCAGGGAACGCTCTGCGCAATGAATCAAACCACTCAGGAAGCCCCGCTTCACCTGTGTTGATCTCCTGCCCGCCGCCTACGAGGCATATGATAACGGCCCAATCTTTATGGCGGTCCATTGTGCTTATCAAAAACTCCGGTTCACTGTATTGAAACTCCGCTACGCCTTTTTTTGTCAGCATAAACTTAGCTATCATTTCATGTGTCCAAGCGCGTTGGGCCTCATCGAAAATTGCTATGCGCTCGGGCGGTATATGTTCGTTGCTTACAAAAGAATCACGGTATTTATGGATAATCTGTATAAAAGTCGTGGTCCGTCTAAGTGCTTCTGCTTTTGACATGCGGGTACCGTGCTGCTTTTCCTGCATTACCTTATCCCGCGCAAGCGCCTCCTGCAGCACGGTAACAAGCGGATAGTTACCGGAGAGGAATACTGCATGCTCACCTCGCCGTGCGTCTGACCGCTGTATGGCAAGGTTCAGTCCAACCAGTGTTTTTCCTGCTCCCGGCACGCCGGTGACAAAGCATATTGACTTTCGGTTATTCGCCTTGCTGTGCTCTATAATCCGGTTTATTTCCTCAGTAGTTACCGTAAGATTTTCCGCTCCTGCATCACTTCGGGTGATATCATGAACATTGTGGCCTCGATACAATGCCTGCGCCGCCTCAACTATAGTCGGCGTCGGAAGGTATTCGGAATTCTCCCAAGCCGCATAATTGAACTCAGGTTCAATAAACTTATCACACACATTCCTAAGTGTACGCCCGATGTTTGCCGCATTACAGCGAAGCGGCTCTATTATGCGGTCGCGCTCCAATATTGTATTAGTGACCTCAGGTGCCCCGGTAGATATCATAATCGGTACCAAAAGCTTATCGTGGCTTTCTTTTTGAAAGTTGCGCAAGTCAAGAGCATAGTCATATACCTGGTCATACGTGCTTGCTCGATATTCCTTATCACCGCACTTAAACTCAAGCAGGAATACAATGTTCCGATGCAGCACTACCGTGTCCACGCGCTTTCCCATTCTCGGAATTGTGTATTCAAAAATCACCTGCCCGTCAAGTCCGCGAAGCTGATCTTTGAGTATACTAACCTCTGTCTCCCAAGTATTGCTTTGTTGGATAGTCGTCTCTGCCGAAATGTCGTTAGAATGGATTATGCCAAGGATCTCCGATACCGATTGATTAAGGAAATCGGATATCGGAGCCGAATAGTATGTTCGAAGATTGCGCATATGGCTTTCCCTCTCTAAAGATTAAATCTATTGTTTCATTATCGTATGTGCGTTTTTATCTTCTTTTCTCATTATATCCTTTCAAATTACCATGTGCAACACAAAAAAGACCGCCACATGGGCGGTCTTATCATGGCGGACAGGGTGGGATTCGACCTGCGCTGCGGCGCAGGCCGGGTCGCGGCTCTGACGTGCCGCCGGCACGTCATTCACTCCCGCTCCCGTTCGAATCCCATGTGTTGAAAACAAAAAACGGTCATACGGGATTTCGCCTGTATGACCGTCTCATCACTGGCGGACAGGGTGGGATTCGAACCCACGGTGCCGTTGCCGACACACCTGATTTCGAGTCAGGGCCGTTATGACCACTTCGATACCTGTCCGTATATGCTTTCCCGCCAAAGGCGGGAAAGAGGTTATTAAACTATCTGAAAGACAAAAAATATTTTACACTAAACCGCGCTTAAAGTCAATACATTTCGCGGCGAAAATGAAAATCCGTTATATGCGCGCAACTCCGCTGGCTCTCGCCGCGTCTGCAACTGCCTTTGCAACTGCCTCGGCTATACCGCGGTCGAATGCGTCGGGCAGTATCTTGTCCTCGCAAAGCTCCGAATCCGAAACAACGGAGGCAATCGCCTTTGACGCCGCAATCTTCATCTCTTCGTTTATATCGCTTGCGCGGCAGTCCAGCGCGCCGCGGAATATGCCGGGGAACGCCAGCACATTGTTAATCTGATTCGGGAAGTCGCTTCTTCCGGTGCCCACGATGCGCGCGCCCGCCTTCTTTGCAAGCTCGGGCATGATCTCCGGAACGGGGTTCGCCATGGGGAACACGATGGCGTCCTTCGCCATGGAGCGCACCATTTCCTCCGTTACGATGCCGGGGGCCGATACGCCCAGGAACACGTCCGCGCCCTTCATGGCGTCCGCAAGGGTGCCCGCGATGCGTTCGGGGTTCGTCACCTTCGCTATGGCCTGCTGGGCGGGGTTCTTGTTGTCCATGCCCTCGTAGAGCGTGCCGCGGCTGCCGCAGAGGATTATGTTCTTCGCGCCAAGTCCCATGAAGAACTTCGCGATGGCGATGCCGGCCGCGCCCGCGCCGCTTAAAACTATCTTTATCTCATCGAACCGCTTCCCCACGACCTTCAGCGCGTTCATGAGCGCCGCGCCCGCAACGATGGCCGTGCCGTGCTGGTCGTCGTGGAATATGGGTATGTCGCAGACCTCCTTGAGTCTTCTCTCTATCTCAAAGCAGCGGGGAGCCGAGATGTCCTCAAGGTTTATGCCGCCGAAGGACTTAGAGATAAGCGCGACCGACTTCACGATCTCGTCCACATCCTTCGAGTCAACGCAGATGGGGAACGCGTCGACGCCGCCCAGCTCATGGAACAGCACGCATTTGCCCTCCATAACGGGCATTGCCGCCTCGGGGCCGATATCGCCAAGACCCAGAACCGCCGTGCCGTCGGTCACAACGGCCACGAGATTGTGGCGCCTCGTCAGCTCATATACCTTGCTTTTGTCCTTCGCAATCTCAAGGCAGGGCGCCGCAACGCCGGGCGTGTACGCCGTTGACAGGTCGTCCTTATTTCTTACGGGAACGGTAGAGATGACCTCTATCTTCCCTTTTTTCTCATAATGCATATCAAGCGCAAGCTTCATGTAGTCCATATTATCCCTCCAAAACAATCAACATTTAAATTATATATTATTTTTCGAAGATTTCAAGGCAAATATTTGACACAATACCCCGTTTAGAATATAATTGTGTATTATGGAAATAACGAGCCCGCCGCGGCTTTGATTTTTGGAGGAAAAAATGGCAAAAGATAATAAAGATAAGCTCGTCAAAGAGATAACTTCCCGCGATACGGATTTTGCGCAGTGGTATACCGACGTGGTGAAAAAAGCCGCGCTTGCCGATTATTCGACCGTTAAGGGCTGTATGATAATACGCCCCTACGGATACGCGATCTGGGAAAACATACAGAAAACGCTTGACGCCATGTTCAAGGAAACGGGACATGAGAACGTATATATGCCGATGCTGATACCCGAGAGCCTCCTTCAGATAGAGAAGGACCACGTTGAGGGCTTCGCGCCGGAGGTTGCGTGGGTCACCCACGGCGGCAACGAGAAGCTGGCCGAACGCCTCTGCATACGCCCCACGTCGGAGACGCTCTTCTGCCAGCATTACAAGAACGTGATACACTCCTACCGCGACCGGCCCATGTTCTACAACCAGTGGTGCAGCGTTATGCGCTGGGAGAAGACGACGCGTCCCTTCCTTCGCACCACCGAGTTCTTATGGCAGGAAGGCCACACTATGCACGAAACGCCCGAGGAGGCGCGTGAGGAAACGACACGTATGCTCAACATCTACGCCGATTTCCTTGAGAATTACATGGCCGTGCCCGTAACGAAGGGCAGAAAGACGGACAAGGAGAAGTTCGCAGGCGCCGAGGAGACGTACACCGTCGAGGCCATGATGCACGACGGCAAGGCGCTTCAGTCCGGCACGTCCCACTACTTCGGCGACGGCTTCGCAAAGGCCTTCGAGATACAGTTCACGGGGCGCGACAATAAGCTGAAATTCCCGCACCAGACCTCCTGGGGCGTGTCCACCCGCATGATAGGCGCGCTCATCATGGTTCACGGCGACGACGACGGCCTCGTTATCCCGCCGAAGATCGCGCCCGTGCAGCTCGTTATAGTGCCCGTGGCTATGCAGAAGCCCGGCGTGCTTGACAAGGCGCGTGAGCTGCTTACGCAGCTTAAGCCGCAGTTCAGAGTACAGCTCGATGACAGCGACAAGATGCCCGGCTGGAAGTTCGCCGAGCATGAGATGCGCGGCGTGCCGCTTCGCATGGAGATAGGCCCGAAGGATATAGAAAAGGGACAGTGCGTCCTCGTTCGCCGCGACACCCGTGAAAAGTATTTCGTGCCGCTTGACGGCGTTGAGGCGAAGATCGCCGAGCTTCTCGACGATATACAGAAGAGCATGTTCGAGCGGGCAAAGGCGTTCCGCGAGTCCCACATTTACGACGCCGCAAGCTACGACGAGATGAAAAAGATCGCCGAGGAAAAGCCCGGCTTCATAAACGCAATGTGGTGCGGCGACGTTGAGTGCGAGGAGAAGATAAAGGATGAAGTGGGTCTTTCGTCCCGCTGCATGCCCTTTGAGCAGAAGCACCTTTCCGACACCTGCGTATGCTGCGGCAAGCCCGCAAAGTCCATGGTAATCTGGGGCAAGTCCTATTGATGTGAT
>JAFOLN010000291.1 GCA_017419325.1 Clostridia bacterium | reverse complement strand
CCCATAATCGCGGAGGTAATATCGGTCACGCGCTTCGGCGTGTCGGCGCAGCAGGCGGCCGTGCTGATGTCGATACTGCTCATATACGGCGTCCTTGTCGCCGAGCGGGAAAAGAAACTGAAGCTCACAGAGACGGAGCTTAACATGGCGTCGCAGATTCAGGCGTCCATGATGCCAAGCACCTTTCCCGCCTTCCCCGACAGAAGCGAGTTTGACATATACGCCACCATGGAGCCCGCGAAGGAGGTGGGCGGCGATTTCTACGACTTCTTCCTCATTGACGAGGACCACCTGTGTCTGCTTATCGCCGACGTTTCCGGAAAGGGCGTGCCCGCCTCGCTTTTCATGATGGCGTCGAAGATAATCATCGCAAGCTGCGCCATGCTCGGAAGCTCCGCGGCGGAGATACTCACAAAGACGAACGAGGCCATCTGCTCCAACAACAAAAAGGAGATGTTCGTGACCGTGTGGCTCGGCATACTTGAGATATCCACGGGCCGCATAACGGCGGCCAACGCGGGTCACGAATATCCCGTCATAGGCCGCGCGGGAGGCGCCTTTGAGGTATTAAAGGACCGCCACGGCCTTGTTATAGGAGCCATGGAGGGCGTGAAATACAAGGAGTATGAGCTTTCGCTCTCGCCGGGCGACAAGCTGTTCATATACACCGACGGCGTGCCTGAGGCGACGGACGCGGAGAACGGCATGTTCGGCATGGAGCGCATGGTGACCGCGCTCAACGAAGCGAAGGACGCGGCGCCGAAGGACGTGCTTGAAAAGGTGAGACAGCGCGTGAGCGGCTTTGTTGAGAACGCGCAGCAGTTCGACGACCTTACGATGCTCTGCCTTGAATACAAAGGCAGCAAAGCAAAAAGCGGCGCGGCGGCCGAATAACGAAAACGTCATATAAGGGGGATAATGATGACGGTCGATTACAAAAAGAAAGTGACGATGGATTCGTCGGGCTTCGTGCTGCTCTCGGATCACGTCCCGGACATAGTGCAGGAAATACGCTATTTTTCGACATACAATTTCATCGGGGACCGCATAGACTGCTACGAGGAACCCTGCGCCATTCTGACAACGGAGGCGGCGAGAGCCTTAAAGGGCGTGAGCCGCGAGCTGAACGTACAGGGGTACAGGCTCAAGGTGTTCGACGCCTACCGCCCCGCGGGCGCGGTGAAGCAGTTCGTATTGTGGGGCATAGAGGACACGGACATACGCATGAAGCCGTACTTTTACCCCGATTTGGAGAAGACCGCGCTTTTTGAAACGGGCTACATTGCGACCCGCTCCACCCACAGCAGGGGAAGCGCAGTCGACCTTACGCTCCTCGACATGGCAACGGGCAAGGAGGCGGACATGGGCAGCCCCTTCGACTTTTTCAGCGAGGTCTCCCATCCCGACTACCCCGGTGTGACCGAAGAACAGCACGAAAACAGGATGATACTGAGAAATGCCATGATACGCGGCGGCTTTGTGCCGCTGGAGTGCGAATGGTGGCATTTTTCCTTAAAGGACGAGCCGTTCCCCGACACGTATTTTGAATTTCCCGTGTCATCGGCATATTTAAGGAGGTAAAAATGATAATCGACTTAGGCAAAAAAGATAAAATCACGATAGACGGCATGAACGGCGGAAGCGGCAAAATGACCGTAAGCATGTTCGCGGACGAAAAGTACCGCATAATTGAGACGGCCATACACCCGGGCGGCTCCATAGGGATGCACACGCAGACGAGCGGCGACGATATGAACTACATAATAAGCGGCACGGGCACAGCCGTATGCGGCGGAATTGAGGAGCCCCTCGCGCCCGGCGTTATGCACATATGCCCGAAGGGCGAAAGCCACAGCATAATAAACACGGGCGAGGAGGATCTTGTAATGCTCACCGTCGTTGTGGCAAGACCGTAGGCGAAGACAATGGAAAGAGGAGAAAAGTGAAGGTATATTCAAAGCTTGACACGATCCCCGGCGGCCGCGCCGGGGACAATCTTATACATGCCTGCCTCGTATTGGAGGGCGGCGCGTTTCGCGGCCTTTATACGCAGGGCTTTCTTGACGCCATGATGGTGCACGGGCTTGACCTGTCCTGCGTTATCGGCGTATCGGCGGGGGCATTAAGCGCCATAAGCTACGTCTCGGGGCAGATAGGCCGCTCGGGACGCATAAACCTTACGTACCGCCATGACAGCCGATACGTGGGGCTTCGCGCATTTTTAAAGAGCCGAAGCATACTTGACGTAAGCTTTCTGACCGAGGAGCGCGGCATATTCGAGCCTATGGACGAAGAGCGGTTCTCGCGCCCCGGGCAGCGGATGATTGCCGTCACCACAAACGTG
>JAFOLN010000290.1 GCA_017419325.1 Clostridia bacterium | reverse complement strand
GGCTCGGTCCTTCTTCCGCTCTTTTCGTCTATGACCTCCGACAGAAGCTTAAGATACATATCGTAGCCCACGTTCCCTATGTGCCCGTGCTGGCTTACGCCCAGCATATTGCCCGCGCCCCTTATCTCAAGGTCGCGCATGGCAAGCTTGAAGCCCGCGCCGAACTGGGTAAACTCGCGTATGGCGGAAAGACGCTTCTGCGCGTCCTCCGACACCACCTTGCCCCGCTTGTACATAAAATAGGCATACGCGCGGCGGGAGGAGCGTCCCACGCGGCCGCGTATCTGATGGAGCTGGGCAAGGCCAAGGCGGTCGGCGTTCTCTATTATCAAAGTGTTTACGTTCGGTATGTCAAGTCCCGTTTCTATTATGGTGGTGCAGACGAGCACATCGGCCTCGCCGCCTATAAAGTCGCTCATTATGCGCGAAAGGGCAAGCTCCGTCATGCGCCCGTGAGCCGTGGCAACACGCGCCTCCGGCACAAGGCCGCCTATATACGCCGCCGCGCTCTCAATGTCATCGGTGCGGTTGTGAAGATAGTACACCTGCCCGCCCCGGGCAAGCTCGCGCTTTATGGCGTCCGCCACCACGCGCTCGTCCTCCTCTATGACATATGTGGTCACGGGCATTCTGTCGGAGGGCGGCATCTCAATTACCGACATGTCGCGCACGTTCGACAGCGCCATGTTGAGGGTTCGGGGTATGGGCGTCGCCGACAGGGTAAGCACGTCCACGCCCAAAGACATCTCCTTTAAGCGCTCCTTATGCATGACGCCGAAGCGCTGCTCCTCGTCCACAACTAAAAGCCCCAGATCCTTGAATTTTATATCCTGCGACAAAAGCCTGTGAGTTCCCACCACTATGTCGGCGCGTCCGTCCGCGATGCGGGCGACGGACTCCTTAAGCTGTGCCGACGTGCGAAACCGCGACAGCACCTCGCACGTCACGGGGTAGCCGTCGAACCGCTTCATGACCGTGGCGTAATGCTGGCTTGCGAGAATGGTGGTGGGCACCAAAATGGCCGCCTGCTTCCCGTCGAGCACGCACTTGAACACCGCCCGAAGCGCCACCTCCGTCTTTCCGAAGCCCACGTCGCCGCAAAGCAGCCTGTCCATGGGCACGGGCTTCTCCATATCGCGCTTTACGTCGTCAATGGCTCTTAGCTGGTCGCGCGTCTCCTCATACTCGAACTTCATGTCAAAGTCGCGGCTAAGCTCCGAATCCGGCGGGAAGGCGTGTCCCTTTGCCGTGCCGCGGGCGCGATACAAGGCGATAAGCTCGTCCGCCAGCGTCTCCAGCGCGGCGCGCACACGCGCCTTTGTCTTAGAGAACTCCGCCGTGCTCATCTTCCCGAGGCGCACCTTTCTGTCGCCGGAGGGCGCGATGTACTTCGATATCATGTCGAGCCTGTCGCACTGGACGTAGAGCACCTCGCTTCCGGCGTAGATTATCTTGAGATAATCCTTCTGCACGCCGTGAGCCTCCATGCGCTCAATGCCCACGAACTGCCCGATGCCGTAATTCTGATGAACCACATAGTCGCCCTCCTTCAGATCGGTGAAGGAATGAAGGCGCGCCTTGGGGTCGTAATCCTCCGAACGGGGCGCGCGGGCGCGGCGGCGCGCCTTAGTCGCCGAGCTTTGAACATATACGCATAAAAGCGAGCCCTTGTATATAAATCCGGAGGAAAGCGTGCCCGATGTCACGGCAATCTTGCCCGGCGCGGGTTTGGGCGTCGGCTCATACGCGGCCGCGACGTCGTATTCGAGAAGGCGGTCTATAAGCGCGCGGGCATGGGCTTCGTCCTTTACCGTGATGATCTGCGCGTACCGTAAACGCCTGTAATACTTAAGGTCATCGGAAAGCCCCTCCTCCGACTTAAACGCGGGCATGACGGAGGCCGCAACGTCAAATGCGCGGCTTACCTCGTGGTCGTAAGAGTTATGGGAAAGCGCCTCCATATGGATAGGCGGATGCTTCGTCATGCTCCCGTGCACGTCGTAAAAGCCGAAAAGGATATT
>JAFOLN010000289.1 GCA_017419325.1 Clostridia bacterium | reverse complement strand
TATGAAGTCCTTGTAGAAGGACTCGAAGTCATCGTATCCGGCAAGGCTCTTCGTCGCCTTGAAGGCATTTACGCGCTTGCCCGTGCGAAGGCATACGCCGCCCGTGACCATAAGCTCCAGCATCTTTGCGGCGTTCTGCCAGGCAATCAGGAGAAAATCGCTGGTGGTTCCCGGTATGCTTATCTCCATGCAGCCGCTTATGGCGTATGTGGTCGCCTCCTCATAGGGAATGCCGCGGTTCATTAGGGCCTTGAAAACTGCGGGGTCGGAGTAGAACTGCGCCTTGTTGTTGCCCTTCGTAAGATAGAGGGCGCAAAGCTCCAGAAAATCCTCGGGCGGGTTTTCCGGGATGCGCACATATATCTCGGGGTGGTGCGTTCCAAGCCCCATGGCAAGCTCTATCATCATATGCGACAGCGGATTTACGGCGGAGGTGCCGTCCTTGTTGCTGCCGCCCACGGTGAGCACCTCAAGATAAATGTCAAGGTCGTATTCCTTCATTATCCAGCGTTCGTCGAGACGCAAAAACATCTCTCCGATAAGGTCACGGGCCTCCTCCATGGTGATAAGACCGCTGTCAAGGTCTTTTTTCAGATACGGCCAGAGGAACTGGTCGAGGCGTCCGTTGCCGTTTCCGGGGCTTTCCATAAGGATGATGATGTGCTGCATATAATACGACTGCAGCGCCTCGCGGAAGTTTTCGGCGGGGTATCGCGGCACCTTGCGGCACAGCGCCGCAAGCTCGTCCATGCCCATGCGCTCAAGCTCCGAGACGTATTTGTCGTTCCATTCGAGCATGGCCTCATAGGAGATAAGCACGCCGTTATAGAACTCGCGCGCCTTTTCGTCGCAGCCCGCGTCAAGACGGGCGCGCACCTCGTCCATGATGCCCGTCACACCGCGCTCGAGAATGCGTTCATACGCCCAGTTTACATGGCTTCGGGTGCCGTCGTGACAAAGCTGGTTCGCAACAAGCTCGTCATACTCGGGATATTTTTCGCGCCGCCGCTTTATACCCTCGTTCCAGAAATCAAGGTCAGGGCAAAGCTCCTCGGGCGGCTCCTGATTTCCGAATATGGAGCAGCGTCCGATTATGCCGTCGTCGGGATAAATGCGAACGGGCTCGTTTACGATGGCGTAAGCCGATGCGCGCGCCGCTTTTTCCCATTGGGGCAGATCCTTGTATATCGTCATGGCGGACTTATTGTAGTTGTAGTCGAAAAGCCCCTTCGGGTACCCCTTTACACGTTCGTGGCTTTCTTCTCTCAGACGCTGTAGTCTGCTGCTGATGCGTTTAACGTCATTTTCCTTAAGGCTCAGCATTATATTTTCCTCCTCTCACATATGTTTTTTCATTAAGGGAATAAACCACGCAATGATATAAATATCTCTTATTTGATTATAAGTCTTTATATGGTAATAATCAACAATGTATTTCAAGTTTTTCGCATAAAAAGTGTAAAAACATATAAAAAACGGGGGCATAGTACCCCCGCTTGAAGTATTTCGTATAAATGTAAGCCCGCGAAAGCTTTTCTTACGGCTTAACCAAGCCAGCGCTCCATCTGATCGGCTACGGTGTTTATAAGCTCTATGCGCCTGTCCGTGAAGCTGTGGTTCGAGTCTATGCTTTTATATACCGCATTAGTGCCGCCTGCGGCCCGTATCGCGTCGTAAAGCCGTCTTCCATGCCGTTCCGGCACGGATATTTCATCGCGCTTTGCAGTCACGATAAGAAGCGGTATTTTTGAAAGGGCGTCCGCCTTTTTCTCAAGGTCAAAGTCCTCCGTGTTGTCAATAAGCTCCCGCGACAGGTCGCCGCCGCTGCAGGAAAGCCACATGGCGTTGTCGTTCATGGCCGCATCGACTGCGCTCTGAAGCTCGGGAGCACGGTCGCGCACGAGCCGCTGGGTAAAGCCGAAGTCATAGACCGACATTCCGACCGCTCCCGCGATACCGGGGCAGGAGGCCGCAAGGTAAAGCGTAAGAAATCCGCCCATGCTGAGGCCCATAATGTATATGCGCTTTGTATCTATAAGATACTTTTCGGCATTTTCGGCGTCTTTAAGATATTCGAGCGCCGTCATGCAGTCCTCTATGCAGTTTCGGAAGGAAAACCGCCCCTCGCTTCCCCAGGAGCCGCTGTAATGAAGCGTCATCACGTTTATGCCCGTGCGTCTCAGGCTCTGAGCCAGGTCAAGGTTCTGTTCGTTGCCCGGAAGGCCGTGAAGAAGAAGGACGGAGGGCTTTTTCTCTGCGCCTCCGGCAAGATAAAGCATACAGAAAAGCTTTCCGCGCGTTCCCTTAATTATAAGCTCCTCATCACGGGGAAGCTCACTCTCGCCGAACACGGGGTCGGAAAAGAGATATTCTTTTTTCATTTATATCAGCTCCGTTTTATCGTAATTTTTAAAACAATTATATCCGCACGGTAAAGCCTTTGTCAATTTTGCAAAATGCCGCGCGTTTTTGATATAATGCGATAAGAGGGAAAGAATTATCCCAGGATGAAACATATGGGCGTGCCTGTGCGTCATTATATAGACAAAACGCAGGGGGGCAGAAATGTATACAGGCGTCATAGAGATCCCGTTTATCCCGGTGATTGAGGGGATCGTGATAATATGGGTGATAGTCAGAGCGCTGATCGCCCTTATAAAAAGAGAATTTCACATAAAATACGAGCTTTCGCAGCTTTTTGTCCTGCTTGTTATATGCATCGCGGTGCGCTTTACCTTTTTCCCCACATTCAGAGAGGACGGGGCGGTGGGGCCGCTTTTGTTCGACGCGTACAGGATGAAGGAGCACATAATAAGCCTTGAGCCGTTTTATTATATAAAGAAGCTCTGGTACGGCGGCAAGGTGAATTTTTTCATAAACGAGGTTGGAAACGTGCTGCTTTTCATACCGGTGGGCGTCGTATGGCCGTCGGTATATAAAAAGCTTCGCGCGTTCTGGAAAACGCTTATTGCGGGCGCGGCGTTCTCGGCAATCATTGAGATTTGCCAGCTTCCGTTTTACGAGCGCACGACGGATATAGACGACGTAATACTGAATACGCTGGGCTGCGCCATAGGATATACTATATATGCGCTTGTCCGCCTTATAATGCGTTCGGGGGAGAGAAGCGAATAAACAATTGTGAAAAACCAATAATTTTTTTAAAAAAATGCTTGACTTTTTGTTTATTATATGCTAACTTATAAGTACAAAGAGTGATGATTATCTCAGAGGCAAAAAAGACACAGGAAATGAGATGGGAGCTCTTGAGTTACCAGAAAGGGGATGATTCCGGTGTACAAAGAAGCGTCGAT